>JBILUM010000037.1:0-10012 GCA_044370995.1 Ilumatobacteraceae bacterium
CAAGATCCGCTGGCGATGCCGCAACGACCCCTGGTACCTCGACGCCAGCGACGATCCCTGAGCCACGTGGAAGTGGCGCGTCCGACTCTCGCCGTGACACACCTTGTGTCTCCTCGGACAATCCTCGGTCCACGTTGGTGGTGGGATTCGTGGGAGACGTGCAAGAAGGCCGGTGATTGGAAGGCCGACTTCGCCCGTCTCTGCGCTGAACTCGGTTCTGCTGTTGGTCTCTCGATCGCATGCGCCGTTCTCGATGGTCTCAGCCCTGAACCGTCGTGTTCGGGTTCGAGGCACCGACCCGCAATTGTCGGACGCCAACGCTCGGGGACGTCGACGGCCTGCCAGCTCTCGATCGCCGCGTCGAGTAAGCCAGGGATGCGACTCACCGCGCTGCGAGCGGCGCCTACAACCCCAGCAGGTCGCTGAGGCGGCGGGCGCTCATCTGTGTGGGGTCGTCGGTGTCGGGGAACGAGGCCAGCAGACGCTGCAACTCGATGCGTCCGATCGGGTCGGCGGCAGCCTCTCGTGGCGTCATCCCGCGCAATGCCGGCACCTGCTCGTCCAGCCATCGCTGCTCGGCCATGGCCATGTACTGCGTCATCACCTCGCGTTCTTGCTCGGCCGACAACGACCGCCCGTCACTCGTGAGCGGTGCCGCACCGCCGATGCCCGAGCTGCCGACCGCCATCACCTCGTGCAGTTCGCGGACGTCCATCTCGAGCACCAACGAGCCGGGCAGCAACGAGCGCAGCAGCCGGAACATCTCCTCGGCCCGCTCGTCGGAGTTCACCTCCAGTGTCAACCGGCGTCCCTCGATCGTGCCCGCAGCGATCACCGTGTCGCGCTGGCTGCTCGAATCACGCACGAACGACACCTGCGTGTCCTGCACCTTCCAGCCCGCCTGCTGCAACACAGCGGCAGCATCCGTCGTCTCGTCGACGAGCCAGGTGGTCGTGTGGAACCGCAACGACTCGCCATCGGTGTTCCTCATCTGCGGCGGCTGCAATGCCGTACCGAGCAGGGCGGCGACCTCTTCGGCGTCCGCCTCGTCCATCACCTCCATCGCCCGATCGCGCAACGCATCGCCGATGGGCAGCAGCCCGGCGAACGCCCGCCGCGAGTCACCGACGGGTAGGAGGCGACCGACGAGCAGCATGCCCGGACGCAGCCCGTCGGTGGTGACGTGCTCGACCGTGACACGATCGCCCGTGCGTAGGTCCCGGAGCCGCATGCCATCCGGACGGGTCGACTCGATCTCGAACACCGACCGATCGATCAACGCCCACTGGCTCGCCAGCAACTGCTCGTCATCGGGCAACAGCCGACCGCGATCGGCCATGAAGTCGTCCCACACGCCGCCCTCGTGCAAGGTGACATCACCGATCAACTCGCCGCCGATCAGCGCCTTCATCATCTGGTAGCCCCGCGTCGACGCCTTCGTGGCCGCCACGACATGGTCCTGGTGCTCACCCATCGCGTGACCCTCGAGGTACCGCAGGGCCTTGTGGAACAACCAACCGGCGCGTCGCTCCAACGGATGCTGCTCGCCGCCCTGATGGCACGCCTTGTACTTCTTGCCCGACCCACACGGGCACGGATCGTTGCGCTTCGCCGCCGCCGGCGCGCGTCCGAGGAAGGGACCGATCTCGTCCCACAACGACTCGGCCCTACTCCGGTCGCCCGACTCGCCCACGCCGAGATCGCCAACACCATCGCCGTCATCATCGTCAGGGTCGGCAGGCGACGTTCCGGCTCGGCGCAGCAGGCGAGCTGCGTACTGGGCGTCACCCTGATCCGCTGCGAAGCAGGCGCGCAACACGAGCAGGTCGGAGTGCTCACTGTGGTCGACCACCCGATCGAGCATCGCGATCGCCTCGCTCACGAGGCCGACATCATCGAACGAGATCGCGAGCAGGCACACCACACCGCTCGGGTCGTGGTCACCGAGGTCGTCCAGGATCGCCGACCCGAACGCGACCAGCTCATCGGTGCCGTACCCGAACGAACTCCACTCGGCCAGAAATGCGTCGCACATGCCGGAGTCCATCAGCGACGAGGCGAGAAATGCTGCCGCGCCGGCACGGTCGGCCGGGTCAGGGGCCAACACTCCGTCGGCCACACACTGCCCGGCCGCGCCGAGCAACAGGTTCAGCCGCTCCGCCGCCAGCGGATCGAGCCGGTGCATCGTCATGAAGCGGCGGTGGCGCTGGCGCATCGCGACCAGCTCCCAATCGGTGCCCGCCGGCGCGATCTGATGGCCGCGCACCTCGAGCCCGGCGTCGGCCGCCAACGTCTCGAGCGGTGGCACCACACGCCGACCGAGCAACCCGTGTGCGTCGACCGCCATTCGTATCAACACCGTCATCGACCCGACGGCGACCTCCGGATCCAGCTCGCCCACCTCGAGCATCGGGCGCGGGTCGCGCAGCGTCGCCTCGTACGCGTCACGGAACGCAGCCGAGACCTGCTCGTCGTTCGCCGTCGTCCGCTCGTCGAGCGCGAGCGACAACGAGTCACCGTCGACCGTGACCACCGCTCGCCGACCAGCGACCGCTGCGAGCCAACCGGGCGGGCCGACCATCACGTCGCGCTCGCTCATCGTGTCGGCCTCCTCGACGTCGACCCACCCGTGGCCGGTACCGTCGTCGAGCTCAAACCCCTCCCAGCCGGTGATGGTGAGCAATTCGAGCGCATCCTCACACGTCAGGCGGTCGCCGGCGTCGGCCGGCACGTCGACGGCCAGGCGCAGTGACTCCACCATCCAGTAGAGGTTGACGAACACCCCGCCCACTTGATCGATGTCTGCCGACAGCGAGTCGAACACCAACGACACCGGATCATCACCCAGACGGAGGCCGCGCTGTTCGAGCGCATCGAGCAGTTCGTCCTCGTCGAGCGGGCCCTCGCGAAGGATCTCGTCGACCGCCTCACCGACCGAGAACAGACTGGAGACGTCACGCATCTCCCGAGTCTGTCATCGCGACGAATTCGACCACCAGCGCAGGAGCGGCGAAGGTACGGGCATCGCCCGTGGCAGGTGCCGATACCTTCCCCAGCGCCACGTTCACGTATCGACAGGTCCCGACGCGACACGGATGTCGCCGCGTCGAGCCGGGTCGGCCGCCCGCCTAGGATCCGATCCCATGCAGCGGTTCGCCGTGTTCGTCGATGCCGGATACCTCCTCGCCGCAGGCGGATGGGCGGTGACCGGAAGCCCACGTCGCAGCGATTCGATCGCTCGTTCGACGGCACTTGTCGCGTGGCTGCAAGCCCGATCACAGGCCGCGCTCCCCGAGCGCGAGCTCTTGCGCCTCTACTGGTACGACGCGGCGCCGAACCGTCAGGCGACCACCGACCAGCTCGTGATCGCCGAACTGCCCGACACCAAGCTCCGCCTCGGGCACCTGACCTCGCAGGGCACACAGAAGGGCGTCGATGCCCTCCTGCTCTCGGACCTCACCACGTTGTCACGCGAGCGCTCGATCGACACCGCCATCCTCATCGCCGGCGACGGTGACTTCGCCGAAGCGGTCAACCAATCCCAGCAGCACGGCACACGACTCCTGCTGTGGGCGATCGACACACCGCAGAACACCGTCTCTCCGGTACTGCGCTACGAAGCAGACCGAGTCGAACTCATCGGCTCGGCAGAACTTGTCGAGTACTTCACGGCAGCGCCCCCGAAGCCGGTCCGAATGCCAGAGCCCGTGACGCCGCGGCCGGCTGCGGCGACGAACGACCTGCCGGTGTACGCCACGCTCGTCACCGACGAGGCGCTGCGGATCGGCCGGCCTTCGCCGCTCAATGGACCGCACAGGTGACCGACGGTGATCGGAGCGCAGTCATGGCTGGTGAACCACGAGTACCGGGTGAGATCGACTACCGACTGATCCGATTCGCGCTCGAGGAAGCCAATTTGAGTGGCGACACGCGGCTCGCCCCCGATGCCTTGCGAACGATCCGTGAGGGCTTCTGGTCCGGACTCGCTGCACGCTGACGTCACTGCGATCCACCGGCAACACCGTTCGCTCGGCACCTGTGCTGTCGACGCACACCTCTGGCCGCGACGACGGTGACGCTCACCAGTTCGCCGTTCTGTGTCTGGAAAACCCGACATTCGTACCCTGAATCCGATATGTTGGCATTTGCAGACATTCAGTGACAGGGCGATGAATGTCGGGAAAAGCCGACAGGAGGCAGCGATGTGGTTGCGGGTGAAGGGAGGCAGAAACCTCGGGCAGGCGCTCGAGCAGGTGCGGCGGGAGTCGCGCCTCACCCAGGCCGAACTCGCTCGACGGCTCGACGTCACGCGTACGACGGTGATCGACATGGAGAAGGGCGGACCCGCAGGAGCGCGGCGATTCGTCGATGCATTGTCCATGCTCGGCTACGACATCGTCATCGTGCCCCGCGGCGCGACCGTCGACGTCCGCGAGTCGGGAGACGCCGCTGATGCCTCGACCCAATCCTGAACTCGAGGTCCTCCTCGCCGACGAGCACGTGGCCACGGTGCGCTCCGCTCGCAACGGCCTGGAGCTCGAGTATCTGCCGAACACCGTGGGCCGACTCGGCGTCGGCGCAGTGTGCCTCTCGATGGCGCTGCCCGTCGATCGCAAGCGGTTCAAGGGTGCGCGTGTGGAACGGTGGGTGGAGGCGCTCCTCCCCGAAGGTGAGGCGCGCACCGTCCTGGAGGATCGGTTCGGGGTCCGCCGCGGTGACAGCTTCGGTCTGCTCGCAAAGATCGGCCGTGACTGCGCAGGCGCCGTCTGCTTCGTCGACGACGTCGACCATGCGAGAGCAGCGGCACTCGAGCCGATCTCGCTCGGCGAGCTCGAGCAACAGATCGCCGACCTGCCGGTCCATCCACTCGGTGCCGACGAGGAGGTGCCCGTGTCGCTGGCGGGCCTGCAGCGCAAGCTGCTCCTGGTGCGCACCGACGATGGCGGTTGGGCACGGCCGCTGCACGGTCAGCCGAGCAGCCACATCCTCAAGCCCGACCCGTTCGAACACCCCGGACTCATCGCTGCCGAGGCACTGGTGATGACCGCGGCCAAGATCGCCGGCCTCGACGTCGCCGAGGTCGTGCTCGACCACATCGGTGGGCGCGATGTGCTCGTCGTGGAGCGCTTCGACCGGCGCAACGAGAACGGTCGACTGGTGCGCACGCACCAGGAGGACGGCTGCCAGGCACTCGGCATCGACCCATCGCGCGACAACAAGTACGAACGCCCAGGCCATCGCGACAACCCGAGCTACGGCCGGTTCGCCCGAGTGCTCCTCGACCACGCCGTCGACCCTCACCGCGAACAGGCGAAGCTCGCGCAGGCGATGGTGCTCCACATCGCGGCAGGCAACACCGACGCGCATGCCCGCAACCACGGCTTCCTGCTCGATCACGGCACTGCCCGACTCGCTCCGATCTACGACGCATCGCCCACGATCGAGTTCTCCAACACGCGTCGTTGCGCACTCACGGTGTGCGGCCAGGACCAGCTCGAACAGGTGACCGCCGAACACCTGATGCTCGAGGCCCGTTCCTGGTCGCCGCTACGCGACGACGGCCGAGCGATCGTGACCCAGACCGCCGAGTTGCTCGCATCCGCGTTCGACGAAGCTTCGAAGGCCGTCCCGCAGGTTCCGCGTCGCATCGTCGACCGGATGGTCGAGCGCGCTGCACGCCTGTCGGCGTGATCACCCTCGAAGGGTGCTCCAGCGCGCACGGGTACGTGCCGATACCCACCGCATGAGATTGAAGGAGATGGCGCTCCGGCACTCGGGCGCGTGCCGGGTGTGTGGCGTGGAGCTGCCGGCGAAGACGATCGCGGTCTACGACTTCACCGCGAAGAACGTGCTGTGCCTGGCCTGTCGGGACAGCATGTCGCCTGCCCCGCAGGAACCAGCCCCTGAGGGCTCTCGGCGTGAGTACGACCGGCGGGTCGGTGACCGGCGGCGGGCGACCGAACCCTCACCGAGTCGCGGGGGTTCGGTCCTGCAGTGGGACAGCTGATCCCGGAGGACTTCCCGATCGAGAGCCTCGCCAACGACGAGGAACGCCTCGTCGTGCGCGCACTCGTGGAGCAACTCTCCGACGACTGGCACGTCATCCCCGACATCGGCATGGGCGACGCCCAACGCGACCGCCAGACCGACATCGTCATCGCCCACCACCGCGACGGCGTGGCCGTCATCGAGGTGAAGGGCCACAAGGTCAGCATCGACCAGGGCATCTGGAAAGCACACGGCTCGCCGATGACCCCGCAGCCGCTCGCCCAGGCCAAGGACAACGCCTACGCACTCCGCAACCGGCTTCGTGACACGCACCCCTCGCTCTCTCGGCTCGAGGTCGCCTGGGCGGTCGCACTGCCCAACACCACCCAGATCGCCGGCCGCCTGCCATTCGAGATCGACCGCCGACAGGTGCTCACCTGCGATCGCATCGAGCACGCACGAGACGCGATCGACGAGCTGATGAGCTACCGGCTCGCCCAACCGCCGGGCAAGGTCGGACTCGAACGGCTGGTGCAGTTGCTGCGGCCCGACGTGGAGTTCTCGTGGGATCCGGAGTCTCGTGCCCGACTCGCCCGGGCAAAGCTCAACACCATCTGCGCCGAGCACGTCAGCGTGCTCGCCCGGCTCGACCTCAACCGCAAGGTGTGCGTCACCGGTGGCGCCGGCAGCGGCAAGACCCGCCTCGCCACCGAATGGGTGCACCGCGCACTCGACCGCGACGAGCGCGTGCTGCTCTGCTGCTACAACGACCCGCTCGGCGGCGAGCTCATCGCTCGCCTGCCCGACCACGACCGGCTCGTGGTGGGCGCGTTCCTGCGGGTCGCACTCCAACTCGAGGGCATGCCCGCCCTCGACGTGCCCGACGACGCCGACCGCGACTGGTGGGACCAGGTCGCGATCGGCCACCTCCACCGCCACTGGCACGAGGTGACGCAACGCTTCGACACGATCGTGGTCGACGAAGCACAGGACTTCAGCCCGGCCTGGCTCGCCCAGCTGCACCAACTGCTCGACCCCGCCGGACCCCGCCGGTTCCTGATGGTGGCCGACGAGGCACAGGGGCTCTACGCCCGCGGGTTCACGCTGCCGAGCGTCGACGACGGTTGGGCTCGCTGCGAGCTCGTCACCAACTGCCGCAACACCTTCGGCATCGCCCAACTGCTGAGCGCGCGCCTGGGCGGCCCCGCGTCACCCGAAGGCGCCGTGCCCGAGACGCTCGGCATCGGCTTCGCTGAAGCCAACGATCTCGACACCCTCAGCGAGCTCGTGATCGAGGAGTGCGACCGCCTCATCGACAACGACGGCCACGCACCGGCGCGTGTGCTGGTCGCCACGTTCAGCAGCGAAGTACGCGACCGCCTGCGCAGCGATCACGCCTTCGTCCGCTGGGAGGACGCCGACGACCACACGATCATCTGCGAGACCGTCCACCGGTCGAAGGGACTCGAGTTCGACTACGTGGTGCTCGCCGCCATCAACAACGACATGAGCGACGCCCTGCTCTACGTCGGCGTCAGCCGAGCCATCACCGGCCTCACCGTCATCGGCCCGAAGTCCCTCGCACAGCGCCTCGGCCTCGACTGCCCCTGACGGGAAGCTGCGTCCGCGGCACGACGGCCGATCAGCGGTTCACGCCGTCGGGACGATGCCGAGCCTGACCAGCTCGTCCAGGCACATCACCCCGCCCGCCCCGCCAGCGAGGAAGCCCCACCGCAGCGGCGACATTCCCGCCGACGTGAGGGGTCCGAGGATCGCGGCCTCGAGATCGGCCTGGGTGGGCGACGCCGCAGCCGCCTGACACAACGTGGCCCCGATGGCCAGCAACTCCTCGTTCGTCGTGGCGGGCATGTCGAGCCCGGCGAAGATCTGATCGATCGTCGCCTTCTCGAAGGGGTCGATCGTGCCGTCGTTGCGTGCGGCACGCTCGGCATCCGACACCGGGAGCGGCAACGTCCCGATCGTGACCGGCGCCGCCGCTGGGTCGACCGGCGGCGTCACCGGGGCGGGAAGAGATGCGGGCACCGGCTCGACCAACGCCGTCGTGGTCGGCAGCACCACCGGGACGTCGACAGCCATCGGGACGTCGGCGGTCAGCACGGTCGAGTCGACCACGTCCTCCACAGCGGAGACCCCGACCGGCTGATCGTCGTCACCGCCGCTGAAGATCCACCCGCCGAGCGCGAACGAAGCGACCATGCCGAGCACTGCGAGCGGCCACCGCCGAGGAGCCTGCGACGTCGACGACCCCGGGGCAGCTCCGACCGTCACCGGTGCGGGCTCCACCCGCACGGTTGCGGGTTGCTCGATCCAGACCGGCCCGGTCGGCCCACTCGGCGCGACTGGAGCGCTCGGCGCGACTGGAGCGCTCGGCGCGGCGAACGCCTGCCGGTCGCCCGGCTGATCGAGTCCCTCGTTCACGCCGTCGGAGACGTGCTCGCTCCACCCGCGCTCGTCGCACCAGCGGTACGCGTAGCGCCGCCACGGATCGTCTCCCCACGCTCCGTTCACAACTGCCTCCTCGACCGCACCATTCGGTGCTCAGTCGATTCCACCCCACCGGGAACAGCTCCCGGGCAACGCCCGGGTGAACCTTCAGCCAACGTCCGGCGGCCGACAGCGCGGCCGGGCTCGGAATCTGGCGACGGTGATCCACGAGTTCGGCTCTAGCGTGTCCGCCGCGACCCGGGAGTGCGACGACGAAGATGAGCAGCCGACCAATCGACGACGACGCCAGCGGCGACAAGCCAGCCGCCCAGGCACGCCTCGCTTCTTCCCCGGATCGGTCTGACGAGCCGGTCGGATTACACAGCGGACTCGACCTGCTCGGCGAGCAGGCGGGGATCGGCGACATCGAGTTCGCCGCGCCGAATCATCCCGACCTCGCGGCACCCGCAACGTTCGACTGAAGTCCGTCGCGGATACGAACCTCGCGCCCGGCGTTTCAGAGCCAGCGGCGGGGGATGGGGAGGCGGTGGCGGAGGCGGACGAAGGCCAAGGTGGCCTTGTCGATCATCGAGCTGTTGTCGAAGCCCTTCACCTCGCTCGGCACCAGGCGCAGCAGGAGCGTGCCGTGCTCGGCCCGCTCCTCACGCACCATCTTCTCGTACTGCTTCGCGGCCACCTTGCCGAAGTAGTGCTCGGCCATCTGCCAGGCGAGCTCGCCCTCGGGTGTGCCTGCGGACCCGGGCTCGACGATCTCGATCGTGCCCTCCACGATCACGGCCCGGTAGGGCGGGCGCTCGTCCTGGATGGTGACGCACACCCGCGGGTCCTTGCGCAGGGCTCGCACCTTGGGCGAGTCGCTCTCGACGCTGAACCAGATGACGCCGTCGCGGTAGGCGTACCAGATGGGCGCCTGATTGGGTCGGCCGTCGGCACGCAGGTACGACAACACAGCGATGTGATCGCCGGCGAGGAACGTCTCCATCGCCGCGGGCGCGAACCCGGGCTGGCCGCCGATCGCTCGGAACTCGAAGTCTGAGAGGCGGGCAGCGGTGTCGGTGGATGCTGAGTTTACGGTGTAAGCCATGACGTCACCATACGGTATACGACGTAAACTCGCAACCGTGACCCGTGTCCCATTGACCGTCGAACGAATCGTCGTTGCGGCCCTCGCCCGCATCGACCACGACGGTCTCGACGGGTTCAGCATGCGCAAGCTCGGCGCCGACCTCGGCGTGGAAGCCATGGCGCTCTACAAGCACGTGCCCGACAAGGAGACCCTCCTCGACCACGTCGTCGCCCACGTCTACGCCGAGGTCGACCTGCCCGACACCGACCTCGCCTGGGACGAACGCATCCGCCACGTCGCCCACGCACTCCGCGCTGCGGTGCTCGCCCACCCGCACCTGCTCACCCGCGCCGTCACCCAGCCGCCCACCACACCGGTCGTGCAACAGCGCATCGACGTCCTCCTCGGCGCACTCCGTGAGGCCACCGGCGATGACGCACTCGCCGTCCGCCACTTCTGGGTGATCACCGCGTTCGTCTCGGGCTCGCTGCT
>JBILUM010000038.1:0-10010 GCA_044370995.1 Ilumatobacteraceae bacterium
TCAGCGTCCGAGGGCGATCTCGTACGCGATCTGCACGATCTGTTCGTGGCCGTACTCGCCCGCGCCGAGACGCACGGTCGACGGCCGGACGGAACGCTCCCGAGGGTCGACCACCGCTTCGACCGACGCAGTCCGGACTCGGACGGCACCATCGGGCAGCAGCGTCAGGGTGTGCGTCGTGCGACCGTTGCAGTCGATCAGCCGGGTCGTCTCCAGGTAGTCGTCGAGGTTCATTCCGACAGTATACGAATCATTCCGATTCCTGTTAGTCTGCGGGTATGGCCAGACGATTGACCCGCTCCCCCCTCGTCGCCCTGGCGGCGACGAGCATCCTCCTCGCAGCGTGCGGCAGCGACGATGCCGAGGACGACGCTGCGGACGGCGCGACGTCGCTGAGCGTGATCGCCGCCTTCTACCCGCTCGAGGAAGCCGCCCGCGGGGTGGGCGGCGACCTGGCGTCGGTCACCCCGCTGACGCCTCCCGGTCAGGGGCCGCACGACCTCGAGCTCCAACCCGCCCAGCTCGGCGTGTTCGAGTCGGCCGACGTCGCGATCTACCTGGGTCGAGGCTTCCAGCCGCAGGTGGAAGCCGCGATCGAGCAGGCACCTGACACACTGGCGGGCGTCGACCTCCTCGACGCCGTGGAACTGCTCGGTGTCGACCAGCAGCTGGCCGGCACGGACGGCGAGGTCGACGGCGAAGTGCTCGCCGGCGACGTCGACCCGCACGTCTGGCTCGACCCCAGCCGCATGATCACCATGGTCGATGCGATCACCGAGGCGTTCGCCACCGCCGACCCCGACCACGCCGACGACTACGCCGCCAACGCCGAGCGGTACCTCGCAGACCTGCGCGGGCTCGACGGTGAGTACCGCGGCGCGCTGACCGACTGCAGGTCGCGCGTCATCGTCACCAGCCACCGGGCCTTTGGCTATCTGGCCGACACCTACGACCTGCGCCAGATCCCCATCGCCGGCATCTCCCCGGAGGTCGAGCCCGACCCGCGAACGCTCGAGGCGATCGCAGCGGAAGCAGAGGCCGAAGGGGTGACGACGATCTTCCTCGAGTCGATCGCCCCACCCGAGCTGGCCGAGACCGTGGCACGGGAGATCGGCGCCGAGCTCGATCTCCTCGACCCGATCGAAGGGCTCACCCAGGACCAGCTCGACGACGGCGAGACGTACGCGTCGATCATGCGCGACAACCTCGGCCGACTCGTCACCGGTCTCGGCTGCGGCGGATGAGCGGAGTGGAGCACCAATGGTGCGAGCATCCGGTCCTGCGCGTGTCCGGCGTGTCGGTCACCTACCCACCCGCATCGACCGTCCTCGACCAGGTCTCGTTCGAGGTCCTCCCCGGTGAACTCGTCGCCGTCGTCGGCCCCAACGGGGCAGGCAAGTCGACGCTGTTCAAGGCGATCAGCGGCCTGGTCGCACACGAGGGGATCGTCGAGCTCGGCGGCGTGCACTGCCACCATCAGCGGGATCGGCTCGGTGCCGCCTACATCCCGCAACGATCCGACCTCGATCACGACTTCCCCATCACCGTCGGCCAACTGGTGCTCGCCGGCCGCCGACGGTTCCTGCGCCTCGGCCAGCGTCCGGGCCCGCGACACCGACGAGCTGCGAACGAGGCGCTCGAACGCGTCGGACTCCCCCACCTCGCCCGTCGACCGTTGTCGACGTTGTCGGGCGGTCAGGCCCAGCGAGCCTTCCTGGCGCGGGCGCTCGCGCAGGAGGCGCACCTGATCCTGCTCGACGAGGCGCTCAGCGGTGTCGACCAGCCCCGCACCGAGGGTCTGCTCGATCTCTTCGCCGATCTCGCCGGCTCGGGCACCTCGCTGCTCATCGCGACCCACGACCTGTCGCTGGCCCGCCGTCGCTTCACCCGCTGCCTCGCGATCAACCGCAGCCTGATCGGCGACGGCGCCCCCGAGATCGCGCTCGATGCCGCCAGGATCGAGGCGACCTTCGGCACCCCGGTCGGGAGCGCCCGTTGATCGACTGGCTCACCGACCCGTACAGCACCGACTTCATGCGCAACGCCGCGGTCACCGCGATCCTCGTGGGCGTGCTGGCACCGACCGTCGGGGTGTGGGTGGTGCTACGCCGCCTCGCGTACCTGGGCGACGCGATGAGCCACGGCACCCTTGCCGGTGTCGCCGGCGCGTACCTCACCGGGATCAGCATCACGATCGGTGCACTGGCCGCTGGCGTGGTGATGGGCCTCCTCGTCGCCGGGTTCGACCGACAGCGACGGCTCGGCCACGACAGTGCGATCGGCGTCGCCGAGACGCTGATGTTCGCGATCGGCATCATCCTGATCTCGCGCAGCGATGGCATCGGCGTCGACCTGACCCACTACCTGTTCGGCCAGATCGTCACCACGAGCACCGACGACATCATCGTCAACGCTGCGCTCACCGCCGTCGCCCTGGCGATCGTGGCGTTTGCCTTCGACGATCTCCGCAATGTCACCTTCGACCCCGGTCACGCCCGGCAGGTCGGCATCCCGGTCGGACCGTTGCGAATCGTGCTCATCGCCCTCATCTCGATCACCGTCGTCGTCAGCCTCGACACCGTCGGGCTGCTGATGAGCGTTGCGATGCTGATCACCCCTGCGGCAACCGCCCGCCTGCTCACCAACCGCATCGAAACGATGACCGCGGTGGCGGTCGGCGTCGGCGTCACGTCCGCGATCGCCGGGCTCACGATCAGCTACCACCTGGCGACGCCGCCCGGCCCCACCATCGCACTCGTCACCGTCGCCTGGTTCGCTGCGGCGACGGTCGCGTCGCAGTTCCCGCGCCTCGCGAGCCGACGACCCCGGCCCGACCCGACGACGGGGACCACCGACGTCGCGTCGTTGCCGACGACCACGGTGCCGTCGTGATCAACGGCCGGACACCCACCATCACGGACGAGCGAGGGTTCGACGATCGCGACGCCCGATACGACTCACGAGGAAGGCAACCCATGAACACCATGTCCACCGACCAGCAGCCCGCGACCACACGGCGGACACGTCCGACGGACCGATTCGAGCAGGCGCTGCACGACGCGACGCTCGAACGCCTTCGACGGTCCGGGCTGCGCTACACCGCAGGACGTCAGCGGATCGTCGAACTCCTCTGCTCGTCAGGGTCCCCACTGACGGTGGAGCACCTGATCGCACTCGACCCGCAGATGCCCATGAGCAGCGTCTACCGCGACCTCAACTGCCTGTGCGATGTCGGCATCCTCGAGCGTCTGGCACTGCTCCACGACCGCAATCACTTCAGGTTCAGGGACGAGCTGCTCGGCCGACGTGAACTCCACTTCGTGTGCAACGACTGCTCGCGGGTCACCACGGTCGAATCGACACCCGTGGTGGACAAGGTCGTCGCACAGGCAGAGCGCCACGCGACCACCCCTCACTTCATCGCCGACAGGGGCAGGCTGGCGATGTTCGGCAGGTGCGCGGCATGCCGCACCTGAAACGGCGATGGCGGTTCAGCGGTCTTCCTTGAAGACGACGTGCTTGCGCAGGATCGGGTCGTACTTCTTCATCTCGAGCCGCTCTCGAGTGTTCACCTTGTTCTTCCGCGTCACGTAGGTGTAGCCGGTGCCCTCGGTGCTCTTCAGCTTGATGATCGGGCGCCGGTCCTTGCTCGCCCGCGACATCAGACCTTCACCCCGCGGGCACGCAGCTCGGCGACGACCGATTCGATGCCGCGGTGGTCGATGGTCTTGATCGCACGGGTCGAGAGCGTGAGCCTGATCCATCGGCGTTCGCTCGGCAGGTAGTACCGCTTCTGCTGGATGTTGGCGCTCCACCGACGGTTGGTACGGCGATGCGAGTGGGACACCGACTTGCCGAATCCCGGCTTCGTCCCGAAGAGCTGACACACGTTGGACATGTGCTCGAATCTACAGGAATCGGAATGGTTCCGATACACTCCGAGACATGAAACCCGACAGCCATCCCGCATACGGCCCTGTGGTGTTCGAGGACGTGTCCATCGGAGAGCGTTGGCTCGGCGCTTCGTCGATCAAGACCGATCGCACCGTCGTATGGGAGGACGGCACCACCTACCCGCTGTTCTCGATCGAGATCTCCAATCTCACCCACCCGTTCTTCACCGGACAGATGAAGATCGTCGACACCGCCGGCCGCGTCGACCGCTTCAACAAGCGGTACGGCACCCGCAAGGCACCGAAGGCGTGAGGGCCGGCGATCGATCGACGGGGGCCGCGGTGCGGGTCACGGTCGTGGCCGGCGGCCCAGAGGCCACACTCCTCGCAGCGCGCTTGGCGAACGGCCTGACGACCAGCTCGATCCCCGAACGCATCGGCGTCGTCGCCGAAGTGCCCTCGCCCGAACCCGAGCCATCGGTCTCCTGGCTCACGGTGGCCGCCGTCGAGGGCGAACGCACCGAGGGTTGTCCATGCTGCCGCAGCCGACTCGACGTGGTCGAGGCCGTTCGCCTGCTGCTCGAGCGTCCACGTCCGGTCGATCGCATCATCGTCCTCGTCGATCCGGCCCGCGACGTGTCGACGGTCAACCAGACGATCCTTTCCGACCCCGATCTGCAACGTCTCGTCGAACTCGACGCAGTGATCTCCAGTGTCGACGCGGTCGCCATGTCCACCCGACTCGCGCTCGAGCTGCCGGTCGCCGGTGCGCTCGAGCTACAGCGGCTGGCCGTCGCCGACCGGATCCTCGTCTCGAGAGCCGACGAACTCACGAACGACGCCCTCGGCCGGGTCATGCGGTCGGTCCGTACCGTCAACCGCTTCGGCATCATCGCCGCCCCGGCCCTCGTGCCGATCGACATGGGCACGCTCGTCGATCTGCACGCCTGGCACGGCGTGCCGATGATCGGGCCTGCCAACGCACACGAACCGCTGCTCGTCGGGCCTGACGACGACGTGCCGATGACCGTTCGGTGCGAGGTCGAAGGTCTGCTCGACCCCGACGCGATCGACGCCTGGTTCGATCGCCTGATCGGACAGTACGGGGTCCGGTTGCTCCGCCTGCAGGGAGCGGTCGCCGTGGTCGGGGAACAGCATCGTGTCTGTTGTCAGGGAGTCCGGAGCTATGCCTCCAGCCACTCGGAGGTGGAGCACCTGCCGCGAGAGCGATCGGCACACAGCCTGGTCGCCGTCGTGGGATACGGGCTCGACGCGCCGTCCCTCAGATCGTCGTTCCTGGCTGCGCTCGCGGACTGAGCCATCGCCGTGCAGTTGCTGAGCGATGTTCGGGTCGTGGATCGAGTGGTGCTCGCGGACGCGGCCCGCCATCTCGCGTGGGTCGGCGCGACGGGGGTCGCAGGGTGCGATGACGGCTCGACGGTGGCGATCGACGGTGACGGATCGCTGCGACCGCTCCCCCATCCGGTCGGCAGTCCGATCACCGCGCTGGCCGGCACTCCCGAACTCCTCGCGGTTGGCGCACTCGACGGTTCGGCGACCGTCGTCCCCCGCGTCGGCGGCACGTCGTCGTTGCGCCTGGGCGCCGGGGTGCGAGGGGCCGCGGTCGTCGGCGAACGCGCCGTGTTCGCCACCGGCGATCATCTGTGCGTCGCACTCGGCACGTGGCATGAGGCGGTGCCGCTCGGCATCGGGACTCTCACCACCGTGACCAGGGTGGACGGCAACCTGGTCATGGCCGGCGGCGTACACGGCATCGCATGGTTCGACGTGGCGATGCTCGCCCACGACGGCCGGATCGATCTCCCCACGATCGTCAGCGCGAACACCGATCCCCTGCATCGATTCGTCGCTGCAGGCGACCTGGGGGGTTCGGTCCACGTCCTGCGGCCGGGGCACGACGATGCATCCGAGCTCTCCGGCTACCCCGATCGCGTCTCGCTGCTGGCCTGGCTGGCCTCCGGCAGCGGACTCTGTGCGACTGCCGACGACGAGCTGACCGTGTGGCGCGCCACGTCCGAGGGTCTGGACGAAGCGGAGCCGGTTCGACTCGTGGCCCACGACCGTCCGATCACCGCCATGGCGGCGAGCCCGACGGCCGATCTGGTCGCGACCGGCGATGCCGCCGGCAACGTCTTCGTGTGGTCTCCGCTGCGGGTCGACGCTCCTGTCGCGCAGGTGACGTGCCAGGGCGTCGTCCTCGCGATCGCGTGGAGCCCGACCGGGCGCGAACTGTTGATGAGCTCGTCGTCAGGCGAACTGCTCCGCTGTTCGGCCACCCCCGGATCGATCGTCTGAACGATTGCGGCGACCGCGCGGCGTTCACACCGTCAGTGCCGCTGCGAGCTCGTCGACGGATCGAACGGTGAACGCACCGCTCACCCGATCGGCGTATCCCCGCATCTCCCCGAACCCCAGCGCCCAGGCGCCGGATGGCTCCGGCGTGCACCACACGATCGCACGGGTGATCCGCCGCCATCGTTCGATCACCTCGAAGCCCGGATCGGCGCCGTTGCTGCGCCCGTCACCGAACACGAGCAGCGTGGTCGCCCGGTCGAGCCGCGACCCGACGTGATCGTGGGCGCTCCGCAACGCGGCGCCGTAGTCGGATGCCGCTCCCACGTCGACGACACCGCCGTCCACCAGCTCCGCGACAGCGGCGGCCGGCGTCAGCCGCCGTACGACCGAGGTGGCGTCGACGGCCCGGTCGACGAAGACGTACAGCCGCACCCCTCGGGTTCGGCGCGTGAGCGCGTCGGCCGCGTGGAGTGCGAGTGTCGCGGTCGGGCGCACCGAGATGCTGACGTCGGCGAGGATCACGATCCGTGGTCGCCGACGGCCCGGCGAGCGCCGGTGCAGCACCATCGGGACACCACCGGTACGACGAGCTGCGTGCAGGGTCCGCCGCATGTCGGGTCGACCGCGGTTCGCCGGCGCCTGTCGCCGGGCATCGTGACGGTGAGCGCGAAGGAACAGCCGAGCCGCCCGCTCCACCTCGAGCCGGTCGGAGCCGTCGAGCTCGTACGAGCGCTCGGGCCGCGGTCGCACGAGCAGGCGATGGTGGTGCCGGTCGGCCTCGGCCTCGCTCCCGGCGTCGGCCACCTCCACCCCGTCGAAGCCGAGGCTCAGCCCGGGCCCGTCGTCGTCATCGTCGGCACCGCGAACCTCGCCGTCGGGCGTGTCGTCGCGGCCGTCTCGCACCCGCACGCGTTCCGCGTCGTCGGACAGCGCCGGCGCATCGTCCGATGGTCCGTCGAACCTCACCTCGCCGGCCGACGTCGCCCGTTCGACCATCGTCGCCAACTGTGCGAGGCCGTCCGCCTCGAGCTGCGCCAACACCAGATCGAAGACGGCGTCGTGTGCTGTCTCCTTCACGAGGGTCGCACGCAGCGCTGACAGGCACGTGACCCGCTCGGCCAGGCCGACGAGACGGAGCGCCCGATGGGCGTCGATCACCTCCGCCGGCGACACGGGAACTCCGTGGGCTCTCAGCCCGGCGACCACGAACGAGATGAGCGGCTCGCCCAACGGGGCCATCCGGGCGTGCGTCGCGGTCACGAACGGCGCTGTCTCGCCAGCAGGCGATCGAGGCTCGCCGTGACGAGCGCCTCGTCCGCGGCGTGTTTGACGACGACGCCCAGCGTGGCCTGCACCAACGTCGGGTCGAGGCGATCGGCGTGCAACACCAACAACGAGCGCGCCCAATCGAGGGCCTCGCTGATGCCCGGCGGCTTGCGCAGACCCAGCTCGCGCAGCCCCGCGAGGAACTCGGCCACCGCCTTGCGCAGGGCTGCCGACACCCCGGGCACGTTGGCCTCGATGATCGCCGCCTCTCGGGCCGGATCGGGATAGGTGAAACCGAGTCGGAGGCATCGTCTGCGGAGCGCGTCGGACAGCTCGCGACTGTCGTTGCTGGTGATCACCGCGACGATCGGATGTCGAGCGACGATCGTGCCGAGTTCGGGGATGGTGACCTGCTGCTCGCCGAGCACTTCCAGCAACAGCGCCTCGAACGCTTCGTCTGCTCGATCGACCTCGTCGACGAGCAGCAGCACCGGGTCGACCGCACGCACGGCGGCGAGCAACGGCCGCTCGACGACGAAGCGGTCGGAGAAGAAGAACTGCTCGACGTCCGCGGTGCGTTCGAAGAGCTCGGCCGGGTCGAGCCCGGAGAGCGTGCTGTCGAGCTGCGGCCGCATCAGCTGTGTCGCCAACATCTGCCTGCCGTAGTCCCATTCGTAGAGCGAACGCGCCTCGTCGAGCTCCTCGTGGCACTGCAACCGGATCAGGCGTCGGCCGGTGGCCGCGGCGAGCGCGCTCGCCAGCCGGGTCTTGCCGGTTCCCGGCGGCCCCTCGGCGAGCAGTGGTCGGCCGAGGGCGAGCGCCAGACCGGATACGGTCGTCGTCGTCGGGTCGGCCAGGTATCCCTGGGAGGCCAACGCCCGGGCCAGTCCGGCGGCGTCGTACTCGTCGCCCGCCGCCGAACCCGGCTCGGGCCCCCTCACCGACTGCCGACCATCGCGGCGCGGACGAGATCGGTCATGGTGTCGAGGGTCAGCGCCTTCGGGTTGGTCACGGTGCACACGTCGCCGAGTGCGTGGAGCGCGATCCGCCCGCAGTCGGCATCGTCACCGACGATGGTGGCAGCGTGGGCATAGCCGCCCTCGCCGACCCGGCTCTTGCTGTAGCGGGGCAGGGTGTTGAGCGAGGTGAAGTTCTGCGGGATGCCGACGTCGGCGGCGAGTCGCCGAGCGGCTTCGAGCGCGGCATCGGCAGCCTGGACATCACTCATCCGGCGCGTGTCGACCCCCATCGCCTGGGCGACCCGGGCGTACTTCTTGTAGGCGAACGGCAGATTGGCCTCCCACACGGGCGCCGTCGCGATCGCGTTGCCCAACCCGTGGTGCGTGTCGTAGTGCGCGCTCGTGGCGTGGCTGATCGAGTGGACCGCATCGAGGCCGGCCGAGTTGAAGGCCTGCCCGGCGATGTACTGGGCGTACATCATCCCCTCCCGCGCGGCGGCGTCGTAGCCGTTGCCGACGGCGCTGCGCAGATGGGTCGAGAGCAGCTCGATCGCCTGCAGCGCCGCACCGTGGGCAGGCACCATGTCGAGGATCGACACATAGGCGCCGACGGCGTGCGCGAGGACGTCGAAGCCGCAGTACGCGGTCAGATCGCTGGGCAGGCTGTAGAAGAGCACCGGATCGTCGACCGCGAGCGTCGGCGCCACCGCATGGGCGAAGCTCGCGAACTTGTGCGGCTTCTCCGGATCGCTCGTGGTGTCGGTGATCACGAACGCGAAGCTGGTCTCCGACCCGGTCCCTGCGGTCGTCGACACGGCGATGTGAGGCGGCAGCACCGGGTTCTCGAGCACGAGGGGACCCTTGAAGTCGGTGATCAGTCGACCGTCGTGGGCGGCGACCACCCGCGTCGCCTTGGTGCAGTCGTGCGACGAGCCGCCACCCAGCGAGATGAACGAGTCGCATCCTGCCGAGCGGTACACGGCATGCGCCGCCATCACGTCGGAGTCCTTCGGGTTCGACTGCACCTGGTCGAACACCACCACCTCGACACCTGCTGCGGCCACCTGGGCACGGATCTCCTCCACGATGCCCGTGCCGCGGAGACCGGTCGTCATCAGCAGTGCACGTATGAAGCCGAGCTCGCGGGCCGATGCCCCGACCATCTCGTGTGCACCGGGCCCGAGCAACGCGCCGGGCACCGGATGGAAGTTCTTGATCGGGAAGATGTGAAGACGACCGATGTCCACGTTGAGGCCTCGTTCTGTAGGAGCAAGGTGGCCGCACCATATCGGATTGGTTCCTATTCGTGTAGCGTCGGAACCATGCGCTCATCTCCCCGAGCTGGAACCCTCCGCGTCCAGGTGTGCGACGGCTGCTGTTGTGGCACCGAACGCAAACACCCCGGCGTCGACCATGCGCAGATCCGAGCGCGGATCGCAGCTGCGGCCGATGACGCCGGAGGCCACATGCGGGTGGTCGACTGCGTCGACGAATGCAGCCAGTCGAACGTCGTGATCGTGCGGCCCTCAGGAGTCAGCTCGAACCGGATCTGGATCGGCGGGGTGCTCGACGACGT
>JBILUM010000585.1:0-2682 GCA_044370995.1 Ilumatobacteraceae bacterium
GAGCGCCTGGATGCTGCCGATGATGCCGGGCAGCACACCCAGCACGCCGGCCTCGGCGCAGCTGGGCGCCAGCTCGGCGGGCGGCGGCTCGGGCACCATGTCGCGGTACGTGGGGCCCTCGAGCGGGTGGAACACACTGACCATGCCCTCGAAGCGGAAGATCGACCCGTGCACCACGGGGATGCCCAGCTTCACGCTCGCATCGTTCAGCAGGTAGCGGCTCGGGAAGTTGTCGGCGCCGTCGACGATGACGTCGTAGCCGGCGATGATGTCCATGATGTTCGACGCATCGAGGCGCGTGTCGTAGGTGACCACGTCGACGTCGGGGTTGAGCAGGGCGATGGTCTTCTTGGCCGAGTCGACCTTGCGGTCGCCGATGCGATCCATGTTGTGCAGGATCTGGCGCTGCAGGTTCGAGGCGTCGACCTCGTCCATGTCGACGATGCCGATCGTGCCGACGCCGGCGGCGGCGAGGTACAGCGCAGCGGGCGAACCGAGACCGCCGGCACCGAGCATGAGCACCTTCGCACCGAGCAGCTTGGCCTGGCCGGCCACGCCCACCTCGGGAAGCAGCAGGTGCCGCTGGTAGCGGTTGCGCTGATCGGGGGTGAGCACCACCGGGGTCTTCCAGGGACGGCCCTCGTCCTTCCACTTGCCGAAGCCGCCGGCCACCGACAGCACGTCGGCGTAGCCGAGCTCCTGCAGGGTCTTCGCTGCGAAGGCGCTGCGCACACCGCCGGCGCAGTACACGACGACCTGCTTGGTCTTGTCGAGCAGGCGGCCCTCCACCTGCGCCTCGAGGTGACCGCGAGGGATGTGGATCGCGTCGGGCAGGGCGCCCTGGTCGTACTCGTCGGGTTCACGCACGTCGAGCACCACGGCGCCGGCGGCGATGCGCTCGGCCGCGGCGGCGGTGTCGATCTCGGTGATCTCGGACTTCGCTGCGTTGAGGAGGTCGCGGAAGGTGGCCATGCGTGAAAGACTACCAACTCGGTCGGGTATTCGTCTCCGTGGGTTCAGCCGGTCACGAGCGCCGGCAGCAGCTCGCTCAGCTCGCCGAGGATCAGCTCGTCCGCGTACCGGTCCATCTTCGTGGACTGTCCGTTCACGATGACGATGCGCGCCCCCGCCGCCTTCGCCCTCGGCACGATGTTCGCCGCTGGGAACACCGACAGCGACGACCCGGCGGCCAGCAGCACATCGCACGCCTCGGCCGCGATCAGCGCCGCCTCGATCACCTCCGGTACGAGCGCCTGGCCGAAGGAGATGGTGTCGCTCTTCAGGATCCCCTCACCACACGCGAGGCAGTGCGGATCGAGATCGCCCTGGCGCACCCGTTCGACCGCCTCGTGCATCGGGCGACGGTCCTGACAGCTCCAACACCTCGACCACCACATCGTCCCGTGGACCTCGATCACCTTGGCCGGGTCGTGCCCCGCCTTCTGGTGGAGCTCGTCGATGTTCTGGGTGACGAGCGCGACGAGCCGATCGGCGCGCTCCAGCTCGACGAGCGCGCGATGGCCGGCGTTCGGTTCTGCCTGCCACGCGGGCGAGTCCAGACGGTTCTGCCACGCAGCCTGACGCACCAGCGGATCGTTCAGGTAGTGCTCGAGCGTCGACGCCTTCTCTGCCAACGGATTGCGCGTCCACAGCCCGTTCGGCCCTCGGAAGTCGGGGATGCCCGAGTCGGTCGAGATACCCGCACCGGTGAGGACGGTGACGCGGCGGGCCTCGGCGATCCAGGCGCGCGCCCGCTCGACTCGCTCGTGGGCTCCTGGGTCCGGCGCCGATGCCTCGTTCATCGCTCGGCACTCTTGCACAGGGTCGACGACGCTGCGTTTCCGGAGCGGCGTTCCCGCTGTCCCTCTATGGGGAGCCATGCCGTCTGCCCCTCACCGGCACCGCGGTCGAGCGCGCGTCCCCGCGATCCGAGCCCGCTCACGTCCCCACGCCCGGGAGGCACCCATGACGACGCAACGAGACCCCGAGCTCATCCTCGACGAACCCGTCCTCGTGATCGTGCCCTGGCACGACGACGTCGTCGATCGCATCGGCTACGACCCGCGCTCTCCTTACGTCGAGACGTTCTGGCTCAACGTGTTCGGGCCCACCTCCACCTGGATCCTGCGGCGGATGGTCACCGGTCTCGACGAGTACCCGGGCGGCTACGAGCTCGACCTCGAGCAGACCGCCGGCGCCCTCGGTCTGACGTTCACCCCCGGCGCGAGCAACCCGTTCGCACGTTCGATCAACCGCACCATCATGTTCGGCGCGACCCAGCCGGTGCCCGGCGGTCTCGCTGTGCGAAGGCGGCTGCCCCCGGTGAGCGCCCGGCACCTGCAGCGGATGCCGCCCTACCTGCGCACCGCGCACCAGCTCTGGCAACGACGCACGCCGGCCACCGAAGCACAGGCCGAGCGAGCACGGATCCTCGCCGATGCGATGCTGCGTGCCGGCGATCCGAACGACGCGGTGGAACGCCAACTGCTCGGGCTCGGCATCGCGCCCGTCACCGCGATCGACGTCGCCAAGGAGCTCACGAGTCGCCCGCCGGATGCCGCCTGAGCGGCCCGCACCTCAGGTGAGCAGGCGGTCCTTCTCGACGACGACGATGCCGCGGTCGGAGATCGTGAACCGCTCGGCGTCGGCGACGGGATCGAAGCCGATCCGGTAGCCCGGCGG
>JBILUM010000586.1:0-2680 GCA_044370995.1 Ilumatobacteraceae bacterium
ATCGCATCGGTGCCCACCGGCGCCGCGAGCGACGTCGACGCGGCGGTCGCCGCGGCCAAGGCCGCGTTCCCCGGCTGGAGCGCCCTGCCGGCCGCCGAACGCGCCGGCTACCTCATGAAGATCCACGCCGGCCTCGAGGCCCGCACGGACGAGATCGCCCAGACCATCGCTCAGGAGGTCGGCATGCCCCTCATGCTGGCCAACCTCATCCAGGCCGGCCTGCCGAAGGCCAACTTCCAGATCGCCGCCGGGCTCGCCACCTCGTACGAGTTCGAGACCAAGGTCGGGAACTCGCTCGTGGTCCGCGAGGCCATCGGCGTCGTCGGCTGCATCACGCCGTGGAACTACCCGCTCCACCAGATCGCGCTGAAGGTCGCGCCGGCCCTCGCCGCCGGCAACACCGTCGTGCTCAAGCCCAGCGAGGTGGCCCCGATCAACGCGTTCATCCTCGCCGAGGTGATCGACGAGGCCGGTCTGCCGGCCGGTGTGTTCAACCTCGTCACCGGCGTCGGCCCGGTCGTCGGTGAGGCCATCGCCGCCCACGCCGACGTCGACATGGTGAGCTTCACCGGCTCCACCCGCGCCGGCAAGCGCGTCGCCGAAGTGGCCAGCCAGACGGTGAAGAAGGTGTCGCTCGAGCTCGGCGGCAAGAGCCCCAACGTCATCCTCGACGACGCCGACTTCACCAAGGCCGTCGCCGACGGCGTCGGCAAGTGCTTCCTCAACTCGGGCCAGACCTGCACTGCGCTCACCCGCATGCTCGTGCCGCGCGAGCGCCTCGCCGAGGCCGAGGGCATCGCCGCGGCCACCGCGGCGAACTTCACCCCGGGCAACCCGTTCGAGAAGACCTCGCGGCTCGGCCCCCTCGTGTCGGCCGCGCAGCGCGACCGCGTGAAGGGCTTCATCCAGACCGGCATCGACGAGGGCGCCACGCTCCTCGCCGGTGGCACCGCCGCCCCCGACGGCCTCGAGCAGGGCTACTTCGTGCAGCCGACCGTGTTCTCGAACGTCACCCGCGACATGACGATCGCCCGTGAGGAGATCTTCGGCCCCGTGCTGTCGATCATGCCCTACGACACCGAGGAGGAGGCGATCGAGATCGCCAACGACACCATCTACGGCCTTGCCGGCGGTGTGTGGAGCGGCGATCCCGAGCGTGCCCAGCGCGTGGCCCGTCGCATCCGCGCCGGCCAGGTCGAGGTGAACGGCGGCGCGTTCAACGTGATGGCGCCGTTCGGTGGCTACAAGCAGAGCGGTCTCGGTCGCGAGGCCGGCCAGTTCGGTCTCGAGGAGTTCCTCGAGGTGAAGTCGCTCCAGCTCTGAACCCGTCCGCCGTGTCCGCTCTCCGGTCCCGCCAGGTGCGGGATCGGGGAGCCCCGACCGCCCGGGTTCTCCGGTGTGCCGTCGGAAATCGTCACGGAACTGGAAGAATGTGCCCCTGATGACCGACTGGTCCGCACCGCGCACGCCCAAGGGGCAGATCAGCCGAGTCCCGCACCTGCCGGGTCTCGATGGTCTGCGCGCCATCGCCGTGGTCGCGGTGATGATCTACCACGCCAACAGGAGCTGGCTGCCCGGTGGCTTCCTCGGTGTCGAGGTGTTCTTCGTCATCTCGGGCTACCTGATCACCCTGCTGCTGATCGCCGAGCACGAACGCAGCGGGTACGTCGACCTCAAGCAGTTCTGGCTCCGCCGCTTCCGCCGGCTGTTGCCGGCGCTGTACGTGATGCTGGCGTTGCTGATGGTGTACCTCGCGGTGTTCAAGCCCGAGGCCCGCGGTCGCTCGCGCGGCGACATCCTCGCCGGCATCGCGTACATCTCGAACTGGTTCCAGATCTGGGTGGGAGCCGGGTACACGGCCACGGAGGACTTCGCCCCGCTGCGCCACCTCTGGTCGCTCGCAGTCGAGGAGCAGTTCTACCTCGTGTGGCCGCTCGTGATGGTGCTGATCCTGCGGCGCGGACGCTCGCACCTGCCCCGGGTGGCGCTGTGGCTGTTCGGCGTGGCCGTCGCGATCGCCCTGCTCACCGCGTGGTTGTACGTGCCCGGCGACATCGATTCCGCATGCACGCCCGACGCACACCACGGGTACTGGATCATCGCCGACCGCTGCATCAGCATCAACGACACGCTCTACCTCAGCACCATCACGCGCGCGGGCGGGCTGATGCTCGGCGCGGCGTTCGCGATGGTGTGGCGACCGATCGCGATCATGCGCAGCCCGATGCGCGACCGCGCACGTCAGCTCGACGTGCTCGCCGCCATCGGCGTGCTCGGCCTGGCGTTCATGGTGTGGTCGATCCACCTCGCCGAGCCGGCGCTCACCATCCTCACCGGCACCCGGTTCGATCCGTGGCTGTTCCGGGGCGGCATCTTCGTCTCCGGCATCCTCACACTGTTCGTCATCGCCGCGGTCACACACCAGCGGGCGATGACCGGTGTGCTGCTCGGCAACCCGGTGCTGTCGTGGGTGGGCACGCGCAGCTACGGGCTCTACCTGTACCACTGGCCGATCTATCAGATCATCCGCCAGGAGGCCGGCAAGACGCTGACGCTGTGGCAGTTCCTCCTCGCGATGCTGATCACCGCGGCGCTCACCGAGGCGAGCTACCGGTTCGTCGAGATGCCCATCCGCAAGGGGGCCATCGGGGA
Source organism: Ilumatobacteraceae bacterium (assembly GCA_044370995.1). Taxonomy (GTDB): domain Bacteria; phylum Actinomycetota; class Acidimicrobiia; order Acidimicrobiales; family Ilumatobacteraceae; genus VFMC01. The sequence continues at coordinate 2,653 of JBILUM010000586.1, forward strand.
GTGGCTGCGCGGTGACCGCCATCGACCG
>JBILUM010000040.1:0-9918 GCA_044370995.1 Ilumatobacteraceae bacterium
GTGAGGGTGATCGGGCGTCCGGACGAACGTCACGTCGGCCGACGCTGCAATGCGCCGGGCCGGAATGTCCTGTACCGGTACGGTCTCGACCCGTGCGTGAACGGGACGGCATCTGGGATCGGCTGACGGTCACGCTCGCGATGTCGTTCTGCGTCCTCGTCGCCGGACTGAGCGTCGGCATCGTCCTCGGCGAGCTGCGCGACGAGCTCGGCATCTCCGGTGTGCTCGCCGCCGCCCACGGTTCGGCCTTCGGTGTCGGCATGCTCGTGCTGGGCGCGTTCGGTTCGGGGTTCGTGGCGCGGATCGGCCGACCGACAGCGTTCTGGGGTGCCTGCGCCACCACCACCGCCGGCATCGTGCTGCTGTGCGTCGGCCACGTCTGGCCGATCACCCTGCTCGGCTCGTCACTCGCCGGCGTCTCGTGCGCCATGCTCGTGCTGTTGATGCCCGGCATCATCGCCGACCACCACGGCGACGACCGAGCCAAGGCCTATGCCGCGGTCAACGGGATCCCCGGACTCGCCGGCATCACCTTCTCGCTCGTGATCGGCGGGGCACTCGGCGCGGGCGCCAGTTGGCGGTGGCCGTACGCCCTGCTCACGCTCGGGTTCGCCGCCGGCGTGGCCGTCCTCGGCCGTCGCGCGACGATCCCCGTCTCGTCGCCGCAGGCCACGCGGATCCTCCCGCTGTTCCGTCAGCGCGCCATCCTCGAGCCGTACCTCGACATCGCCCATGCCACCCTGGTCGAGTTCCCGGTGGGCATCTGGGCAGTCGTGTACCTGAAGGAAGTCGGCGGTGCGTCGAGCGGGCTCGCCGCCGGCCTCGGAGCCGTCTGGGGCCTGTGCCTGTTCGCTTCCCGGCTCGCACTCCCCCGTCTGGTCGGCCTGCTCGGCCCGTGGACGCGATCGGTCTCCTTTGCCGCCGCTGCGGTCGGCACCCTGCTGATGTGGGCCGGTCCTGGCCTCGCGGTGCGGGTCGTCGGACTCACGGTGGTCGGGTTCGGTGCGGGCGGGCTGTACCCCCTCGCCGTCGATCGCCTCTACGACCGGGCGGGAGCCGACACCGTCGCGCTCGGCTTCGTCACGGCCATGGCGTCCGGCACGGCGGTCACGATCGGACCGCTGCTGCTCGGCGTGCTCGCCGACATGGTGAGCCTGCGCCACGCGCTGCTGTTCGTGCCGGCGCTCGCCCTGCTCGGCATGTACACCGCACGGCCCGCCGCCGACTCGGCCGCCGAACCCGCACCAGAGCTCGTCACCACCAACGGCTGACGCAACGACGGCCGTCGCGACGCGCGATCAGCCGGCGGCAGCCGCGTGCAACGCCTCGATCCATCGGGCGAGCAGGCGGCTCTCGCCAGCTCCCCAGCGCGGACGTGCCCCGGTCTGCACCACGTCGGCGAACTGGTCGAGCATGTCGCCGTACGCGTTGGCGCCCTGAGCCGGGATCGCGTGCACCGACTCGTCGAGGCGCAGCACGTCGACGGTGCTGTCCTCGACCGGCCCGGGGGCGAACCAGTCGGGGATGCTGATCTGGCCCTTCGTGCCCGACAGGATGAACGAGCGGCCGTACACCGACTCGAACGACACCTCGCACGTCGCGACGAACCCCTGGCCGAGATCGAGCCAACCCGACAGGGACACGTCGACCCCGTGCTCGTTGCGCACCGCCGACGCGGCGACACGAACCGGTTCGCGAGGGGCGAGCAGCAGCGCCGGGCCGAGGCAGTAGATGCCCACGTCGAACAGTGCGCCGCCACCGCGCTCGTCGAACCGGTGGTCGTTCGGCCGTCCCAGCGGGAAGGTGAACGCGCCACGGGAGAAGCGCAGCTCGCCCAGTTCGGTGCGCGCCGCCTCGAGCAGCGCCTGGTTGCGCGGATGGTGCGGCCACATGTAGGCCTCAACCAGCACCCGCCCGGCGGCCTCGGCCGCGGCGTACACCTCGTCGGTGTCCGCGACCGTCATCGTCAACGGCTTCTCGCACAGCACGTGCTTGCCGGCGTCGAGCGCCGCCAGGATCCACGGCTTGTGGCCGTGGTTGGGCAGCGGGATGTACACGGCATCGACATCGTCGCGGGTGAGCAGCGCTGCGTACGGCGCCTCTGACCCGTCGGCGTCGCGGCTCGCCTCGGCGACCACCACGTGGCGAGGACTGGCCTCCATCGGCGGGAGGATCTTGCCCCGGTAGATGCGCGACGACGCACCGAGCACGCCCCAGCGCAGCGCTGCCGACGTCGGCTCACCCATTGATGACCACCATCCGGATCTCGGTCATCTCCTTGATCGTGAACGCCGGCCCCTCGCGGGTGTTGCCGCTGTCGCGGAGACCGCCATAGGGCTGCTGGTCGGCACGCCAGGTGGGCACCTCGTTGACGAGCACGCCACCGAAGTCGAGGGCGCGCACGGCCTTCAGCGCCTTGGTGATGTCGCAGGTGAAGATCGCCGCCTGCAGGCCGTACTCGGTGTCGTTGGCGAGGGCGATCGCCTCGTCGAGGGTGTCGTAGGCCGTCACGGTCACGACCGGACCGAACACCTCCTTCGCACACACCTTCATCGACGGCGTCGCCCCAGCGATCACCGTCGGCAGCAGCACGCCGTCGTCCTGGCGTCGACCGCCCGTGGCGATGGTGGCCCCCTCGGCCGCAGCCTCCTGCACCCAGGCCTCCACGCGGTCACGCTCACCTTCGGAGATCAGCGCCGACACATCGGTGGCCTCGTCCATCGGATCGCCCACGACGAGGGTGTTCACGTGGTCGACCAGGTCGGTGGTGAACTCCTCCGCGATGCTGCGGTGCACGAGCACACGCTGCGTGCTGATGCAGCTCTGCCCGGCATGGCTGAAGCCGGCCACCTTGATCTTCGCCGCCGCGGTGCGCCAGTCGCCGTCGGCCTCGATGATCACCGGTGCGTTGTTGCCGAGCTCGAGTCCCACCCGCTTGCGGGCCGCGCGTGCACGGATGCCCCAGCCGACCTCGGGCGACCCGGTGAAGGTGATGAGAGCGACGTCGGGATGGTCGACGATCGCGTTGCCGACCGTGCCGCCACCACCGGTGACGACCTGCAGATAGTCGGCCGGGAGCCCGCACTCCTCGATCAGCATCTCCGCCAGGCGGATCGAGCTGAACGGGGTCTGGCTCGCGGGCTTCAGCACGACGGGACAGCCTGCGGCGATGGCGGGCCCGACCTTGTGGGCCACCAGGTTGAGCGGGAAGTTGAACGGTGCGATCGCCCCCACGACGCCGATCGGCACGCGCAGCGTGAACCCGATCTTGCCCTCGCCGGCGGAGATCGCGTCGAGTGGGATGACGTCGCCGGCCAGCTTGCGGGCCTCTGCGGCCGAGAACTGGAAGGTGCCGACGGCACGCTCGGCTTCGACCCGGGCGGTCTTGATCGGCTTGGCGGCCTCCTTCGCGATGATCTCGGCGAACTCGTCGCGGCGAGCGGCGAGGCGCTGCGCGGCGAGGTCGAGGATCTGGGCCCGCTGCCACAACGGCATCACGCCGCGCTCGAGCGCCGCCTTGGCGGTGGCGACGGCCCGATCGACGTCGGCAGCCGTCTGCGCGGGGATCTCCCCGATCACGCTGCCGTCGTAGGGCGAACGCACGACGATCGTGTTGCTGCTGGCGCTCGATGCGCCTGGGGAACCGGGATTCGTTGAGTCGGCCATGGCGGGCGAGGCTAACGCGCGCTACAACTCAGGCCATGCCGACGCCCACCCATCCGTTCCTCGAATGGGAGGGTCCCATTCCGTTCGCGCATCGCGGCGGCGCGAGCGATGCCCCCGAGAACACCATGCCGGCATTCGAGTACGCCGTCGGCCTCGGATACCGCTACATCGAGACCGACGTGCAGGTCACCGCCGACGGGGTGCTCGTCGCGTTCCACGACGACGACCTGCAGCGCGCCTGCGACCGGCCGGGGCGCATCAGCGAACTGCCGTGGTCGCAGGTGAGCCATGCCCGCGTGCGCGGCGAGGCGCCGGTCCCGCTTCTCGAGGACCTGCTCGGAGCGTGGCCGGAACTCCGCGTGAACATCGACTGCAAGAGCGACGCTGCGGTTCGTGCGCTCGTGTCGGTGCTCAAGCGCCACGACGCGCTCGACCGTGTGTGCGTCGGCGCGTTCAGCGACCGCCGGATGGCACGGCTGCGCGCCGAACTCGGCGACGGTCTGTGCAGCGCACTCGGCCCTCGCGGCGTGGCGGCGTTGCGCTTCGCCCGTCCCCGGTCGCTGCCGGCGATGACCGCCCAGGTGCCCGTCACACACGGCCGCCTCACCGTCACCGATCAGCGCTTCGTCGAGCGCGCCCACGCCCTCGGCATCCACGTGCACGTGTGGACCATCGACGAGCCGACCGAGATGGAACGTCTCCTCGATCTCGGCGTCGACGGGATCATGACGGATCGGCCGGCGGTCCTGCGAGAGGTGCTGGAGCGACGCGCGCACTGGCGTGCGTGAACACCATCCACGCGGCCGTGAACAGGAACACGACACTGGCCACGGCGCACACCACGGGCCCCGGGCCGAGGGTGATCGGGGTGTCGCGCGAGCCGATCGCGAGTGCGGCGCCCACACCGCCGGCGTACAGCACCGCGATCACGGCGACCACGAGTGACGCCACCCATCGGCGCCACCAGGCGAGCACCACTGCGACCGTCACCAGCAGCGGCACGAACGGCCACCAGCGCACGAGGGTGGCGACCGGTCCGTCGGGAGCGATGTCGAGGCGGTCGAGCAGGCCGAGCAACTCGTAGCTCGACCGGGACGTGGCGCCCGAACGCAACCAGGGCAGGAAGGTTGCAGCGACCACGACGGCACCGGCCGTCGAGTACGCCGCCAACGCCGACGGTCGGTGTCGTGCCACTCGCCGGATCACGGATGCAGCCTACGGCACGCCGTCAGCCGAGGATCTCGAACACCCAGCCCTGATCGGGCGGGACGAACACGAAGTCGAAGGTGTCGGTGTCGCCGAACTCGAGGTCGTGCTCGATGCTCGGCACCTCGCGCACCGCACCGTCGCCCGTGATCTTGCCGATGCGATAGCCCTGGTCGCGCAGCATCGCGGTCATCGCTCGTGCCCGCTCGAGCAGGGTGGTCACCGACACCGAGGCGACGGTGATACCTGCGGCGTCGCGCTCGGGCAGGATCTCGCACACGATGAGCGGGTGAAGCCGTTCGATCGTGCCGGCGAAGCCGCGCAACACCTCCAACTCGGCACCCTCCACATCGATCTTCAGCACGGAGATGGACGTGACGCCCACCAGGTCGAGCGCGTCGTCGCCGCGCCACACCGGCACCACCTGGCTCGCGACGAACTCGTGCGTGCCCGACTCGACCACGAGGGTGGCGGTCGGGTCGTCACCGGGCCAGCGCATGTGGAGCGGGAGCAGATCGGTGCGCTCGTGCAGCCCGACCGGCACCAGCGTGCAGTCCTCGAAGCCGTTCAGGTCGATCAGCTTGCCCGTGTAGTAGTTGCACGACGGGTTCGGCTCGAAGCCCACGTACGCCCGGACCCGGTCGAATCCCTTCACCTTCACCAGCGTCTGCCCGCTGTTCACGCCCACGTCGACGAACGTGCCGGTGTGACGGCGGAACGCCTCGGGGAACAACCGGTCGAGGTGCACCTCGCGACCGTGCTTCATCTCGCGCAGGTTCTGCCGGCCGAGCTTGCCCAACTGCGGGATGCGCATGCCCTTCGGCGTGCCGAGCCGGAAGCTCGTGTTCACGAAGCGCAACAGCCGACTCCTGATGAGGAGCTCACCGAAGAAGTAGTCACGCATCGCCGCGCACCGTACCCGCTCTCCTGTCGGCCGTCTCCACTCATCGGCATTTCCGGTCACTTATGGTGTCGCCATGGCCGGAACCAATCCCCCGTCGTCGTCCGTTCGAGCCCCAGGAGCGATGGTCGCTGCCGCCGATCAGTTGGCGACGCAGGCCGGGATGTCCGCCCTCTCCGCCGGCGGCAACGCGGTCGACGCGGCGATCGCGACCAACGCAGCGATCGCGGTGACCGGACCGCAACTGTGCGGTATGGGTGGTGACCTCTTCGCCCTCGTCCACGACGGTGAACGCGTCCACGCCCTCAACGCGAGCGGGCGCGCCGGCAGCGGCGCGAGTGCGGAGCAGCTGCGCGCCGACGGCCACCGGGAGATGCCGTTCCGTCACGACATCCGCACCGTCACCATGCCCGGCTGCGTCGACGGCTGGTGCACCCTCCACGAGCGCTTCGGACGTCTCCCGCTCGACCGGGTGCTCGCACCGGCGATCGGCCTGGCCGAGCAGGGCTTCCCCGCGTCGATGCTGCTGGTCGGCTCGTTGGCCACGGTCGACGAACGAGCGCGAGAGGCGCTGCACGAGCTCGCGTCGCAAGCTCGCCGTCCCGGCGACCGTGTCCGCCGTCCCGGCGTGGGCGCGGCGTTGCGGGCGATCGCAGCACACGGCCGCGACGGGTTCTACCTCGGCGACTTCGGGCAGGGCCTGCTCGGCCTCGGCGGCGGCTGGTACTCCCCCGACGATCTCGCAGCGCCCGGTCCCGACTGGGTGACGCCACTGTCGTGGCCGGCGTTCGGCCACGTGCTCCACACGATCCCGCCCAACTCGCAGGGCTACCTCACGCTCGGCGCGGCAGGCCTGGCCGATCGGCTCGACCTGCCCGGTGACACCGACGACCCGAGGTGGGCACACCTGCTCATCGAAGCGGCCAAGGCGGCCGGACGCGATCGTCCAGAGGTGCTCCACGACGGCGCCGACGGCGGGGCCCTGCTCGGGGAGATCGCGACTCGGCTCCACGAGATCGATCCCGTGCGGGCAAGCACGCTTCGTCCCGGTCAGCACCAGGGCGACACGACCTACCTGTGCACGGTCGACGGTGAGCGGATGGGCGTGTCGCTCATCCAGTCGAACGCGTCGGGGTTCGGGTCCTGGGTGGTGGAGCCCGCCACCGGCATCAACCTGCACAACCGCGGCCTCGGCTTCTCGCTGACGCCCGGCCATCCTGCCGAACTCGCACCCGGCCGGCGTCCGCCCCACACCCTGTCCCCGGCGCTCGCCACTCGCACCGACGGCACCCTCCGGTCGGTCTTCGGCACGATGGGCGGCGACGCCCAGCCGCAGATCCTTCTCCAGTTGGCCGCCCGCATGTTCCACCACGGCCAGAGCCCGGCGGTCGCCGTCAACGCCGGCCGATGGATCCTCGACGGACCGGTCACCGGCTTCGACACCTGGACCGGAGCCGGCGGGCCACACGTGCTGCTCGAAGGCCATGTGCCGCCGGGATGGCAGGGTCACCTGATCGACCTCGGCCACGAGGTGCAGACCTCACCGGCGTGGTCGAGCGACTTCGGCCACGCCCACGCGATCGTCGTCGGTGACGACGGCATGTTGAGCGGCGCCGCCGACCCGCGCACCCGCGTCGGTTCTGTTGCCGGGATGTGAATTCACACCGGATCGCCCGCAGACGGAGTTCGTGGGCCCGGTTCCACGGAGGCCCCTCGTCGGCCCCACGGCTAGCGTCGGAAGCCATGCGCGTCGACACCAACTTCTTCTGCACCGTGCCCATGCCGGACGCCGGCGATCCCACCATCCCAGCCACCGCTCGGCGCTACGGCAACGACGCGGTCATCGCCTGCTACGAGAACCTCGTCGAGTGGGCCAAGACCGCCGACCGCCTCGGCTACGACACGATGTGGCTCACCGAGCACCACTTCCAGTACGAGGGTTACGAGGTCCTGCCCAACCTGATCATGTTCGGCCAGCACCTGGCCAGCATCACCAAGGACCTGCGCCTCGGGCAGATGTTCAACGTGGTCCCGCAGTGGCACCCGCTGCGCCTCGCCGAGGACTTCGCGCTGGCCGACATCGTCACCGGCGGCCGCATGGAGTTCGGCGTCGGCCGCGGCACCGTGCCGCGTGAGGCCTGGGCGCTCGGCACCGTCGTTGCGAGCGGCGACAACGCGATGTCGGCCGAACACGCTCGCATCAACCGCGAACGGTTCGAGGAGGCGATGGAGGTCATCAAGCTCGCCTGGTACCAGGAGACCTTCAGCTACCGCGGCAAGCAGTTCGTGTTCCCGCCCGACGACGTGCCCGACCGTGGCAGCACCGTGCAGGACCTCACGATGATCCCCAAGCCCACCCGTCACGTCGACATCTACCAGCCGGTCACGTCACCCGAGACGATCGAGTACGTGCCGAGGGTCGGCCACAAGGCCATCTACTGGCTCACCAACGCCGAGAGCCAGAAGCAGAAGTGGGACCGCTACGCCGAGATCCGCGAAGAGATCGGCACCCCGGTCGGCCCCGGCGAGGATCGCTGTCTCGTGCTCAACATGCACGTCGGCCGCACCCGCGAAGAAGCCATGCGCCGCGGCAAGCCCGGCCATGACGAGTTCGTGAAGTTCCTGTCGCCCTACGGCCGCTTCAACAGCTACCGCAACCCCGACGGCTCGAAGGTCGCGTTCGACCACATGCCCACCGTCGAGGAGAGCAACCGCGAGAAGCTGCAGATCATCGGCTCGATCGACGACGCCGTCGACGCGATCGGCTTCTGGCGCGACCTGCTCGACCTGAAGCACATCTGCTTCTTCTTCGACCTCCCCGGCGTCGGTCGCGAGGAGATGAACGAGCAGATGCATCTCGTCGTCGAAGAGGTGTTCCCCCGGCTCGGCGAGCCGATCGAACGGCGCCCGCTCACCGGCCGCCCGATGGTCTGAGCCGGCCTCCGTGACCGACCACCTGACCGACCGCCTCACCGACCTCTCACCCGCCGTCGACGTCCCGTCGCTCCTCGCCCGCCTCGAAAGCGAGGGAGGGTGGCTGGTGCTCCCCAGCTTCGCCGAACCCCACGCCCACCTCGACAAGGCGTTCCTGGCCGAACGCATCGTGAACCAGACCGGCGACCTGATGGGCGCGATCAACGCGATGATCGCCAAGGCGCACACCATGACCCACGACGACATCGTCGAGCGCGCCGAGCGTGCCGCTCGGCTGATGCTCTCGAACGGGTGCACCGCCATCCGCACCCATGCCGACATGACCGTCGAGAACGGTCTCACCTCCGTGAACGCGCTGATCGAAGTGCGCGAGAAGCTTCGCGGCCTGATCGACATCCAGGTCAGCGTGCTGTGCGGCTGGCCGACGACCGGCGCTGCCGGTGCCGACCAGCGGGCGATGCTGCGCGATGCGATCGCCGCCGGCGTCGACGTCGTCGGTGGCTGCCCCCATCTCGAGGACGACCCGATCGAGGCGAACACGATCTTCCTCGAGATCGCCGGCGAGGCCGGCCTCCCGGTCGACCTCCACACCGACGAGACCCTCGACCCGGCCAAGCTCGCCCTCGACGATCTCTCCAAGCGCGTGATCGAGATGGAGTTCCCCCACACCGTCACCGCGAGCCACTGCTGTTCGCTCGGCGTGCAACCCGAGGACGTGCAACGGCGCATCGCCGAACAGGTCGCCGACGCCGGCATACACGTGGTCGCGCTCCCCCACACCAACCTGTTCCTGCAGGGCCGCGATCACCAACAAGCGATGCCTCGCGGGCTCACCGCGGTGAAGGCCCTGCGCGACGCCGGCGTGAACGTCGCGGCCGGCGCCGACAACCTGCAGGACCCGTTCAACCCGGTCGGACGCGGCGACCCGCTCGAGACAGCAGGGTTGATGGTGATGTCGGCGCACCTGCTGCCCGACGACGCACTCCACAGCGTCTCGGGCGCCGTGCGCGCCGTGCTCGGCCTCGCACCCGCCGTCCCCGCCGCGGGTGACCTGGTGGCCCTCCGAGCGGCTACGGTGCGAGAGGCCATCGCGTTCGGTCCCGCCGATCGCATCGTGCTCCGTCACGGTCGGCTGGTCAGCGGTGAACTCCCTGGTGGGAGCACACGTCTGCCCGGCTCGTCCGACCGGGAGAGTTAACACACACGACACA
>JBILUM010000587.1:0-2665 GCA_044370995.1 Ilumatobacteraceae bacterium
CGATGCGGACGAACGCCTGGCGGGCGTCGCCGTTCCATGCCATCGCGAGCGTGTAGGCACCCTCGGCGATCTTGGTCGACGGGTAGCTGTCGAACGCCTTGATGTGCTGGGCGAACTCGTCGACGATGAACGCCTCGTACGCGTCGAGGTCGGCGGCGTCCTCGGTGGTCCAGTTGATGCCGTTGGCCCAGAAGTACATGCCTGCGACGTTCGGCGCGGTGTCGAGCACGGCCGTCTGGCCGCTGGCCTGGTTCATCGCGACGTCGATGAACTCCTGCCACGTCGAGATGGAATCGACACCGGTGAGCGCCTTGTTCCACATCCAGCCCGTCGAACCCCAGTTCTTGCAGACGCTGTACTCGTTGTTCGGGTCCCAGTCACGGCCGACGTAGGCCGGGTCGATGTTGGAGAAGTTCGGGATCTTCGACATGTCGAGCTTCTGCAGGAGGCCCTTCTGGACCATCTGCGGCAGGTAGGGCCCGGTGGGCACCACGATGTCGAACCCGCTGGTGCCCTGCGAGGCCTCGAGCTTGACGATGAGGTCCTCGTTGCTCGCGTAGAAGTCGACCTTCATCGTCACGCCGAGCGTGGACTCGGCGAGCGCGCCGACGATCTCGGGATCGTTGTAGTCACCCCAGGTGTACATGGCCAGGTTGCCCGAAGCAGTGTTGACGACGTTGCTGTAATCGCCGAGCACGCTGCCCTCGGGCGCCGGGGCCGAGGTGCCCCCGGTGGTGCCGGTGGTGCCGGACGTGTCGCCCGACGATCCCTCGTCGTCGCTTCCGCATGCGGCGAGCACGGCGAGGCCTGCTGCGGCACCTCCCATCTGGAACAGTGCCCGGCGCGAGAGCTTCGTGCGGAAGCTCTCGGGGGCCAGGATCGAGATCGGCTCGGGGCGCTTGGTCATCTGGATGTCTCCTTCACGAGGGAGTCGGTGGTTGGTCTCGACATGGTCTTGATTGGTCTTGATTGGTCTTGGCTGGTCTTGGTCGGTACTGGATGGGGTGTGCTGGTGGCTCGGCCGGATCAGCCGGCGGCGTCCGCTGCCGGCTCGACGAGCACGAGATCGGCCTGGTCGGCCGAGAACTGGTAGACGTCGGCGTCGCTCCAGTGCGACCACACCTCGTCACCGGGGGCGAGGCGGGGCGCTCCCTGCCGGGGCAGGAGAGCGATGATGTCGCGCTCGGTCGTGCGCACCACGTACTGCAGCACGTCACCGAAGTGCGAGACGCTCGCCACCGTGCCTGCCACCTGATTGAACTCGCGGCCGGGGTCGGTGCTCGACAACGAAATGCACTCGGGCCGCACCGCGGCGAGCGCCGCGTCGCCCGCGGCGACGCGCTCTTCCGGCGTGGAACTGACGAAGACGGTGCCGTCGCTGGCGCGGACACCTGCGCCATTGGACGTGCCCCGCCAGAAGTTGTTGCGGCCGATGAAGCCGGCGACGAATGCCGACGCCGGTCGCTCGTACACGGTCTCGGGGTCGGCGAGCTGTTCGATGTGGCCGTCGAGCATGATCGCGATGCGATCGCTCATCCCCATGGCCTCTTCCTGGTCGTGGGTGACGAAGACGAAGGTGATGCCGAGTTGGCTCTGGAGGAGCTTCAGCTCGATCTGCATCTCCTCGCGCAGCTTGCGGTCGAGCGCGCCGAGCGGCTCGTCGAGGAGCAGCACGCTCGGGCGGTTGACGAGCGCTCGGGCCACCGCGACGCGCTGCTGCTGGCCGCCCGACATCTGCTTGGGCCTGCGCTCGGCGAGCTTGCTCATCTTCACCATGTCGAGCGCCTCGGCCACGCGGGAGGCGATCTCGGTCTTGTTCACGCCCTTCTGGCGCAGCCCGTAGGCCACGTTCTCGGCGACGGTCATGTGCGGGAAGAGGGCATAGGCCTGGAACACGGTGTTCACGTCACGCTTGTACGGGGGGACGCCCTGGACGTATTCGCCGCTGATGCGGATGAAGCCCTCGTCGGGCTGCTCGAAGCCGGCGAGCATGCGCAGCGTGGTGGTCTTGCCGCAACCGCTGGGGCCGAGCAGCGACAAGAACTCGCCCGGCTCGACCGTGAGGTTGAGCTTGTCGACAGCGACCATCGTGCCGAAGCGCTTGGTGACGTCGGTCAGTTCGACGCTGCCGCGGACACCGGAGGCCGTGTTGACGGCCGATCTGGTTGCACTCACGATCTTGACTCCCCCGAGTTCACGGTCGATGTGGATGACACAGATGGTCCGAGCTGGGCGGACGCGCATGTTCTACCACGCTCTTGACCATACGTTGACGCAGCCGCACGGCCCATGTGGCGCCAACGCTGGCACGGATCGCGAGCGACACGCAAGGGAATCGATCATGAACGGCGTGTTTCGCGACGGATTCCCTTGCACGAGGACAGGTCGACCGACAGTATTCGCAGCGATGAACCGCACCCCCAATGTGCTCGACGATGTCGATCGAGCGATCATCGAGCGTCTGCAGGCCGACGGTCGGGCGCCGTACACGCGCCTCGCCGCCGGGGTCGGGCTGTCGGAGGCCGCCGTGCGCCAGCGTGTGCAGCGGCTGCTCGACGCCGGGATCATGCAGGTCGTGGCGGTCACGAACCCGTTGTCGATCGGGTACCGACGGATGGCGATGATCGGGGTTCGCACCGAAGGCCCCTCGGACGGGATCGCCAAG
>JBILUM010000041.1:0-9914 GCA_044370995.1 Ilumatobacteraceae bacterium
TGGACACCTTCGCCACGTTCAACGAGGCGTACGTCGCCGGCTTCGGCAACGCCCGCCCGGCGCGCAGCACCATCGGTGTCGCTGCGCTGCCCTTCGGTGGTGCGGTCGAGATCGAGGCCTGGGCCTACAAGCCCCTCTGACACCGCGGCCGACGGGCCACGTCGAGACCTGGGCCGTCAGGCCCGCTTGGGGTAGGATCGGGCCCGTGCCAGGTGCCATCGCCATCCTCGTCGTGCTCGTCGTGCTCCCCGTCGTGGTGTGCATGAGCTTCGCCGTTGTCGCCGCCGTGCTCGGCGGCGTCCTCAACAAGGACGCCGAGGTTCGTGGCGAAGGCAGCGAGCTGCTCGACCTGAACGTCTGAGCGCGGTCACCACCCCGATGGCCACCACGTGACGCCCTCGTGATCCCGGCATGATGCACCAGCACGACGCCTCGATGGAGGTGCTCACCCAAGCGGTGCTGCGCTACTCCGTCGAGCGGATGCGGCTCGACCCGCCGCCCCTCGACGCCGGTCGTCCGGCCTCCGACCTCGCCGCGATGGCGGGGCGTACCGTCACCCCGAACGGTATCGGGGGTCTCGAGGCGCTCCGGGTGTTCGGCGACGTCCTCGCCCCGGCGTGCATCAGTGTCGACCATCCGCGCTTCCTGAGCTTCGTGCCCGCCGCGCCGACCGAGGCGTCGATGCTGTTCGATCTGGTCGTCGGCGCGTCGAGCATCTACGCCGGGTCGTGGCTCGAGGGCGCCGGTGCCGTGTTCGCCGAGAACGAGGCGCTCCGGTACATCTGCGACCTCGTGGGTCTCCCGCCGTCGTCGGGTGGTGTGTTCGTCAGCGGCGGCACCGGCGGCAACCTGTCGGCCCTGATCGCTGCCCGCTGGCGGTGGCGCACGCGTGCCGAGGGTCGCTTCGATCGGGTGCGCGGGCTGATCATCGGCTCGTCCAACGCCCACTCGTCGATCGTCGCCGCCGGTCGGGCGATGGACGCCGACGTGGTGGAGGCACCGGCCGACGAGCGGGGCCGGATGACCCGCGCGGCGCTGGAGGCCACCATCGACGCGCTGTCGGCAGAGGACCGCGAGCGCCTGTTCGCCGTCGTCGCCACGAGCGGCACCACCAACGCCGGCGTGATCGACGACCTCGCCGGGGTGGCCGACGTGTGCGAACGGCACGGGCTCTGGATGCACGTCGACGGCGCCTACGGCGGCGCCGGGCTGGCCGCACCGAGCGTGCGCCACCTGTACGACGGCATCGAGCGGGCCGACAGCTTCATCGTCGACCCGCACAAGTGGTTGTTCGCGCCGTTCGACTGCTGCGCCCTCGTGTACCGCGATCCGTTCGAGGCACGGCGGGCGCACACCCAGCACGCGGAGTACCTCGACGTCCTGCACGCCGACGACCATGCGGACGAGGACTGGAACCCGAGCGACTTCGCGCACCACCTGTCGCGTCGTGCCCGCGGGCTGCCGTTCTGGTTCAGCCTCGCCACCTACGGCACCGACGCCTACCGCGACGCCGTCGAGGTCACCCTCCAGGTGGCCCACGCCGGAGCCGAGCTCGTCCGGGCCGCCCCGCACCTCGAGCTCATCATGGAGCCCGAGCTGAGCGTGGTGCTGTTCCGCCGGCTCGGATGGGACGCCGGCCAGTACCGCGCCTGGAGCGACCGTCTGCTGCGCGACGGCACCGCGTTCGTCACCCCCACCGGCTGGGTGGGCGAGACCGTGCTCCGGTACTGCGTCGTGAACCCGCGCACCACGGTCGCCGACATCCAGCTGATGGTCGACTCGCTCGCCGACGCACCGACGGGACCGGCATGACCGATCTCCTCGTCCGCAACGCACGCCTCGTCGCCACGCTCGACGCGCAGCGCCGCGAGATCGCCGGCGGTTGGGTGGCGATCACCGACGGACTGGTCGAGGCCGTCGGGACGAGCACCGACCCCGAGCCGGTCGCCGACCGGGTGATCGACGCCACCGACTGCCTGGTGACGCCCGGTCTGGTGAACACGCATCACCACATCTACCAGAACCTCACGCGGGCCTTCCCGCCGATGACCGACAAGCCGCTGTTCGGCTGGCTGCAGTCGCTGTATCCCCTGTGGGAGGCGATCGACGAGGAGGCGGTCCACGCGTCGGCGTTCGTCGGTCTGGCCGAACTGGCGCTCAGCGGATGCACCACCTCGACCGACCACCTGTACCTCCACCCGAAGCACGGAGGCGACCTGCTGTCGGCCGAGATCACCGCGGCGCGCGAGCTCGGCATGCGCTTCCATCCGACCCGGGGGTCGATGAGCCTGTCGGTGAAGGACGGCGGGCTGCCGCCCGACTCGGTCGTGCAGTCCGACGACGAGATCCTCGCTGCGAGCGAGGAGGCGGTCGCCCGCCACCACGACCGCAGCCACGGTGCCATGGTGCGGATCGCGCTCGCCCCGTGCAGTCCGTTCAGCGTCACCGAACAGCTGATGGTGCAGTCGGCGGAGCTCGCCGAGCGGCTCGACGTTCGACTGCACACCCACTTCG
Source organism: Ilumatobacteraceae bacterium (assembly GCA_044370995.1). Classification (GTDB taxonomy): domain Bacteria; phylum Actinomycetota; class Acidimicrobiia; order Acidimicrobiales; family Ilumatobacteraceae; genus VFMC01. The sequence goes on from JBILUM010000041.1 coordinate 2,515, forward strand.
CGGAGAACGCCGAGGACGATGCGTTCTCGCTCGCGACCTTCGGCTGCCGGCCGATGGAGTACCTCGAGCGCACCGGCTGGTGCAACGACCGGGTGTGGGTCGCGCACTGCGTGATGCCGAACGACGACGAGATCACCCGGCTGGGCGCGGCACGCATCGGCGTCGCCCACTGCCCGAGCAGCAACCTGATCCTCTCGTCGGGCATCTCCCCGATCGTGCCGATGCGCGCCGCCGGCGTGAAGGTCGGTCTCGGCGTCGACGGCTCGTCGTCGGCCGACAGCGCCTCGCTCTGGCTCGAGGCGCGCCAGGCGATGCTGCTCGCCAAGTTGCGCGACGGCGCCCACGCCGGCACGGCGCGGATGGCGCTCGAGTGCGCCACCGTCGGAGGCGCCGGCTGTCTCGGCCGAGAGGGCGAGATCGGTGTGCTCGCTCCCGGAGCCGTGGGCGATCTCGCCGTGTGGAAGCTCGACGGACCATTGTTCGCGGGCGCGCTCGCGGATCCGATCGAGGCGTGGCTGCGCTGCGGCCCGATCGGCGCATGGCACACCGTGGTGAACGGACGGTCGGTCGTCGCCGAGGGCCGCATCGTCCATCCGGCGCTCGACGACGTGCTGCGCACCCACGCCCGCCACGCGACGCGCATCCAACGGCTCGACGCCTGACCGGCGTGGGTGCCCGATGATCGAAGCCTTCTTCGTCGCGTTCGGCACGGTGTTCCTCGCCGAGCTCCCGGACAAGACGATGGTCGCGTCGCTGGTGCTCACCACCCGCTATCGCCGCCCGTTCGCGGTGTGGGTCGGCGTGTCCGGTGCGTTCGTGTTCCACGTGGTGCTCGCGGTGTCGATCGGCTCGTTGCTGCGGCGGCTGCCGGAACAGCCGGTGCAGCTCGTGGTCGCCGCGCTGTTCCTCGTCGGCGGTGTCGTCCTGTTGCGCGGGGGTGACGAGGACGACGAGATCGAGGGCGGCGTTGCCGCTGCGTCGTTCCGCACCATCGCGCTCACGTCGGCCTCGGTGGTCGGCCTCGCCGAATTCGGCGACCTCACCCAGCTCGCCACGGCTGGCATCGCCACGCGCTACCACGCCACGGTCGCGGTCGCTCTCGGTGCGTGGTTCGCGCTCGCGAGCGTGGCCGGCCTGGCCGTGACCGCCGGCAGCTGGATCGTGCGCAAGGTGCCGTTGCACCTGGTGCAGCGCATCGCCGGTGTGGTGTTCATCGGCTTCGGCGTGCTCACGGCGATCACCGCGTTCACCTGAGCCCGTCCGGGCGTGACGGATGTTGCATGACGTGGTGCGCCGCCGGCGTCCGACCACACTGGTGGCCCAGGGCTTCCCACGAGCCGAACGTCCGCTACTACGACACCCGCACACCACCCCGCCGGTGGGCCGCCACCGGCGCGCTCGCCGCCGTCATCGTCGTGCTGGCCGCGGCGATCACCTGGGTCGCGACCGACGGGTTCGGACGCGACCAGGGCACCGCCACCGGTCAGGTCGGCACCGGCGGTCTGCCCTCGGGCGAGGCCGGCAGCGGCGCGAGCGACGGAGCCGCCATCGGCGACGGCGGCACGGCCGGTCTCGGCGTGGCCACCGACGCCACCTCGGTCGTGATGGTCGGCGACTCGATCACCCAGGGGTCCGCCGACGAGATCCGGTTCACGCTCGCGGCCGGCGGGTTCACCGACGTGACCGTCGACGGCGTCACGAGCCGACGCATCGAGGCAGGTGGCGGGCAGTCGCCCGAATCCGGCATCGAGGCGATCTACCGGTTGCTGGCCGATGGTGCCGACCCCGATGTGTGGGTCATCGCACTCGGCACCAACGACATCGGCAAGTACACGACGTCGGAGGAGTACGGCGCACTGGTCGCCCTCGTGGTCGACGTCCTGCCCGACGACACCCCGCTGGTGTGGGTCGACGCGTATCGCGACGACTACGTCGACGACTCGACGCTGTTCAACGAGGCGTTGCGGGCACAGCTGAGCGACCGCGACGGCACCGTCGTGGTCGACTGGTACGAGGTGGTGCGCCAGGACGGCTCGATCCTGCGCGACGGGGTGCACCCCGACCGCGACGGCGAGGCGCTGTTCGCCTCGCTCGTGGCACAAGGCCTCGACCAGCTGCGCTGAGATCGTCCTCGTGCGCCGGTGATCGCTCAGGCGCCCCAGCGGCTCTGACCGAAGCGGTAGCCGACCGAACGGACCGTCTGGATCAGGTTGGCGTGTTCCTCTCCGAGCTTGGCGCGCAACCGTCGGATGTGGACGTCGACCGTGCGGGCACCGCCGTAGTACTCGTAGCCCCACACACGCGACAGCAGCATTTCGCGGGTGAACACCTTGCCCGGGTGCTGGGCGAGGAACTTCAGCAGCTCGTACTCCATGTAGGTGAGGTCGAGGGGCTTGCCGGCGATCGAGGCCTGGTAGGTCTCGAGGTTGAGGGCGAGGCCGCTGTACTCGACGAGATCGGGACGCACACCGTCGCCGCCACGCCAGAACAGGTGCTTCAGGCGGGCCTCCACCTCGGACGGGTGGAACGGGGTGAGGCAGAAGTCGTCGAACGACTCGTTGCGCATCTCGAGGTCGGCGAGCTGCGATCCGCTCACGAGCACGAGCAGCGGTGACACGGGGGTGTCGCGCTTGCGCAGCGACCGGCAGAGCGCCCAGGCACCCTCGGGGTCGACGTCGCAGACGACGATCGCACCCGACCAGCCCGACGCCGGTTCGGCGCGAGCGGCGTCCTCCGCCGACCCGACCGCCTGCCACTTGTAGCCCGCCATGTCGAGGGTGCGGGCGAGTTCCGGCGGCGGGGGATCCGGGTAGACGGCCACGAGCTCCATGATCAGAGCGCCTTCAGGTAGCGGTCGATCTCGAAGGCGCTGACGTGGGTCTTGTAGGCCCGCCATTCGCTGCGCTTGTTGCGCAGGAACCACTCGAAGATGTGTTCACCGAGCGCCTCCTGCACCAGCTCGCTGCCCTCCATCACCTTGAGCGAGTCGCTCAGCGACTGCGGGAGCTGGTCGATGCCCAGCTTGCTCAGCTCGGCGTCGCTCATCTCGAACAGGTTGGCGTCGCTCTCGGGCGCCAGTTCGTATCCCTCGCGGACGCCGCGCAGGCCGGCCGCCAGGAGCACCGCGAAGGCGAGGTAGGGGTTGCACGCCGGATCGGGCGACCGGTACTCGATACGGGTGGCACTGGGGTTGCCGCGCTTGGGGATCGGCACCCGGATCAGGCCGCTGCGGTTGTTGCGGGCCCAGCTGATGTGCACCGGCGCCTCGAACCCGGGCACCAGGCGCTTGTAGCTGTTGACGGTCTGGTTGGTGATCGCGGTGATCTCGGCCGCATGGCGCAGGAGGCCGGCCATGAAGCTCTTCGCGACCGGCGACAGGTTGTTCGGGTCGTGGGCGTCGTAGAAGGCGTTCTCGTCACCCTCGAACAGCGACAGGTGCACGTGCATCCCGCTGCCCTGCACGCCTTCGAGCGGCTTGGGCATGAACGTGGCGTGCACACCATTGGTGGCGGCGACCTCTTTCACCACGAGCCGGAAGGTCATGATGCTGTCGGCCATCGTGAGTGCGTCCGTGTGGCGCAGGTCGATCTCGTGCTGGCTCGGCGCATCCTCGTGGAAGCTGTACTCCACCGGGATGCTCATCGTCTCCAGCGTGCGGATCGTCTGCTTGCGCAGCGAGCCGGCGACGTCGGTGGTGGTGAGGTCGAAGAAGCCGCCCTCGTCGAGCGGCACCGGGATCTGGCCGCGCTCGGGGGTGGCGAAGTAGAAGAACTCGATGTCGGGGGCGACGTAGAACGTGTAGCCCATCGCATGCGCTGCGTCGAGCTGCCGGCGCAGCACCTGGCGGGGATCGCCGTGGAACGGGCTCCCGTCGAGGCGGTGGATGTCGCAGAAGACGCGGGCCTCGGTGGCCTTCGGGTCGCCCCAGGGGAGCACCTCGAAGGTGTTCGGGTCGGGGATCGCGAGCACGTCGCTCTCCTGGATGCGGCTGAAGCCGTCGATCGAGGAGCCGTCGAAGCTCATCCCGTCCTCGAGCGCGTTCTCCAGTTCGGCGGGGCTGATCGCGAAGCTCTTGAGGTTGCCGAGCACGTCGGTGAACCAGAGGCGGATCAACCGCACCCCTCGTTCCTCCACGGTCCGCAACACGTAGTCACGTTGTTGTTCGAGCACGCCCATCACTCCAGTCTTGTCGCTGCCGGCCGGATCCGGTCAACGGGTGCGGTTCTCGGCGGGGACATCCCCCGAGGGTGTCGGCGTCGGTCACGGGCGGGTCCCCTGCCGATGACGAGCAGGCCGGGAAAAGCTCGACAGGGGACCGACGCAGGTCGGTCCCCTGTCGAGGCTGCTCGTTCGGCCGGAACGAGGTGTCGAAGACGGTGCCGTGACCGCAGGGTCAGGCGGCGCCGCAGACGCTCTCGAGGATGAGGCGGGTCACCGTGTAGGGATCGCAGTTGGCGTTCGGGCGGCGGTCCTCGGCGTAGCCCTTGCCGTCCTTGGCGACCTGCCACGGGATCCGGATGCTCGCGCCGCGGTTCGACACGCCGTAGCTGAACTTGTTGTACGGGGCGGTCTCGTGGGCGCCGGTGAGGCGGCTCTCGATGTCGTGGCCGTAGCCCTTGATGTGGACGTCGACGCGCTTGCCGATCGCCTTGCAGGCGGCCTCGATGGCGGCGTAGCCCTCACGCATCGCGGCGGTCGAGAAGTTGGTGTGCGCACCGGCGCCGTTCCAGTCGCCCTTCATGGGCTTGGCGGCGAACGAGACGACCACGTCGTAGTCCTCGGCGACGCGGTGGAGCAGCCAGCGGGCGACGTACATGTGGTCGCTCACGGTGAGGGCGTCGGCGGCGCCGATCTGGAACTCCCACTGACCGGGCATGACCTCGGCGTTGGTGCCCTCGATCATGAGGCCGGCATCGATGCACGCCTGGGTGTGCTCCTCGATGATCTCGCGACCGATGACGCGACCGGTGCCGACGCCGCAGTAGTACGGGCCCTGCGGGCCGGGGAAACCACCGTTGGGGAAGCCGAGCGGGGTGCCGTCCGGCTTGAGGAAGGTGTACTCCTGCTCGATGCCGTAGATCATCTCGTGCTTGGCGTACTTCTTCGCGACCTTCTCGGTGGCGGCGCGGGTGTTGGTGGGGTGCGGCTTGCCGTCGGTGGCGTTGTACACCTCGCACAGCACGAGGACGTTGTTGCCGCCGCGGATCGGGTCGTGGCAGGTGAAGACGGGCTTGAGCATGCAGTCGCTCGACTCGCCGGCAGCCTGGTTGGTCGACGAACCGTCGAAACCCCAGATGGGCGGGGTCTTGCCGTCGGCGAGGATCTTGGTCTTCGAGCGGAGCAACGGTGTCGGTTCCGTGCCGTCGATCCAGATGTATTCAGCTTGGTAGGCCACGGGCGTTCCTTTGTTGGTTCGGGCGTCTTTCAGCACACACGTAGGGGCGGCGGCACTCTCGCAGCGGTCCGTTGCCCTTCCGTTGCTCGTCTGTGAACGCTGTGTGAAGCCGTGCGGGCGCTGTCCGCCCCTGGATCACGCCGCCGGACGGTCTCGGTACCACGCCACGGTGGCGGCGGCCTGCTCGGCGAGGGGGGTCGCGCGCAGGCCGAAGGTCTGCTCGGTGAGCGTCGAGTCGGCGATCCACGGGTGGTCGAACTGGTACCGGGTCTCCTGCAGTTCGCGCATCAGGGTCACGAACAGGCCGAGCGTGCGCACGGCGACCCACGGCACTGCGCCGACGCCGACGGTGGTGCCCGCGGCGGCAGCGAGCGCCTGCACGGTCTCGCGCTGCGACACGGCCGGAGCGTTCGGCACGTGCCACGCCCGGCCCCACGCCCGCTCGTCGGCGCCGATCGTGACGAGCGTGCGCGCGACGTCGGGCATGTAACTGAAGTGGTGGGGCGCGTCGAGCGAACCGAGCACCGACACCTTCTTGCCGGCCAGCACCTTCGGCACCACTCGATCGCCCATTGCCGAGTCGGTCACTTCCGGGCCGATGAAGTCCGATGCCCGGGCGAGGGTGCCGCGCCGTCGACCGGCGGCGTGGGCCTCGAGGATCTCGGTGGCCATGGTGCGGCGCACCGTGCCCTTCTTGCCGCGGGCCAGCATCGGGTCGGACTCGTGGAGCGGCATCGGCGCGTCCGGGCCGAAGGCGTACAGGTTGTCCATCATCACGAGCACGGCGCCCGAGGCCGCTGCGGCCTCCATGAACGAGCGGTGGATCGGCGGCCACGCCGTGTCCCATTGGTGGTAGGGCGGGTTGACGCAGTTGTAGATGGCCGCCGCCTGGTGCTGTCGCGCGAGACGGGTGAGCGCCGCCGCGTCGGCGGCGTCGCCGCGCTCGAGCGTGATCGCCGGATGAACGGGGCCGGTGCCGCTGCGGGTGAGCACGCTGACGGTGTGGCCCTGCTCGGCGAGGAGGCGGGCGGTGGAGCTGCCGACGGGGCCGGCGCCGACGACGAGGTGATGAGCCATGAGGAGTCCTTCTGATTCGAGATCCATGCGCTCTTTGGAGAGCACTGCTCACATTAGTGATCCGAAATCCTAAATCAAGAGCAGCGCTCTCGTTTCCGCGTGACCTTCGCTACACTCGACCGACGTGACCGGGGTGCGCGCGAGAGTCCGGGCCGAGCTGACGGCCGAGATCAAGGCCATCGCCCGCCGCCAGATGGCCGAGGACGGGCCGGCGAACATCAACCTGCGCGCCATCGCCCGCGAGCTCGGCATGGTCAGCTCGGCGATCTACCGCTACTTCGCGAGCCGCGACGACCTCCTCACCGCGTTGATCGTCGACGCCTACAACGCGCTCGGCGAGGCCGGTGAGGCGGCCGATGCCGCCGTCGATCCCCACGAGGTCCGGGACCGCTTCCTCGCCGTCGCCGACGCGGCGTACCGGTGGGCGTGCGATCAGCCGAGTCAGTACCTGCTGCTGTTCGGTACCCCGGTGCCGGGCTACGCGGCGCCGCAGGACACCATCGGGCCCGCCACCCGGTTCACGCTCGTGCTGCTGCGCATCCTCGACGAGGCCGCCCGCCAGGGCGCGGTGCCGGCGGTCCGGCCCACCGTGCCGGCCGGGGCGCGCGACGACTTCCGGGCGATGCGCGAACTCACCGGCACCGGCGCCGGCGACGAACTGATGCTCGCCGGCATGCAGTCGTGGACCGCGCTGTTCGGCGCGATCGGATTCATCCTCAACGGTCAGTTCCGCAACGTGATCGGCGACGTCGACGCGATGTTCGCCGAGTTCGCCCGACTGCTCGCCGGACAGGTGTTCCACGAGGTCGACCCGGCCTGACCGAACGTTCGAAGTGCCGACGGGAACTGCGACCCCGGGAACCGAGGCTGGGGGCGGCGACGTCGAAGCATGCATGAGCGTGAACACGTCCCACCCCCTCGACACCCG
>JBILUM010000589.1:0-2662 GCA_044370995.1 Ilumatobacteraceae bacterium
CTCAAGGGCGTGGTCGTCGCCGACACCGAGGTCGGCGACGTCCGTGGTGCCGAGGGCTTCTACCACTACCGCCAGTACTCGGCCGTCGAGCTCGCCACCCAGCGTCCCCTCGGCGACGTGATGCAGCTGATGATCGACGGCGCGCTCCCCGTCACCGCGGCCGAACGCGACGCGTTCCAGGCCGAGGTCCGCCCACTGCGCCGATTGCCCGCCGCCGTCCGAGCCGTGCTGCCCGCGATCGCCGCCGCCGGTCAGCCGCTCGACGGGCTCCGCACCGCGCTCTCGCTCGCCGCCGCAGCACGCGGCTGCCGGCCGGTGCTCGACATCGACGCAGCCGAACGTCGGGCCGACTGCCTGTTCGCCAGCGCCGTCACCCCCACGATCCTCTGCGCACTCCACCGCACAGCGCACGGCCTCGACGTGGTCGAGCCCCGCGACGACCTCGACGACGAGGCCAACTACCTCTGGATGCTCACCGGCCGCGAACCGGCGGCTGAACACGCCCGCGCCGTGGGCACCTACCTCGTCTCCACCGTCGACCACGGCTTCAACGCCTCGACCTTCACGGCCCGCGTGGTCACCTCGACCGGTGCCGATGTCGGTGCGGCCGTCGTCGCCGGGGTCGGGGCGCTGAGTGGTCCGCTGCACGGTGGCGCACCCAGCCGTGCTCTCGCGTTGCTCGACGAGATCGGCACCCCCGACCGCATCGACGCCGTCGTGCGGCCACTCATCGAGCGCGGCGACAAGATCATGGGCTTCGGCCACGCGGTGTACCGCACCGACGATCCACGCTCGCTCATGCTGCGCGAGGTCGCCCGTGGCCTCGGCGGCCCGCTCGTCGCGTTCGCCGAGGCGACCGAAGCCCGCGTGATCGAGCTGCTCGAGGAGCTCAAGCCCGGACGGGGTCTGCGCACCAACGTCGAGTTCTACGCCGGCGTGGTGATGGAGTGCTGCGGCGTTCCACGCGAGATGTTCACCCCGACGTTCGCCTCGAGCCGCGTGATCGGGTGGTGCGCCAACATCCTCGAGCAGGCGGCCGACAACAAGATCATCCGCCCGAGCGCCCGCTACATGGGGCCCACGCCACCACAGCCCGTCCCCGCGCTCGGCTGATCCGTGAGCGCGACCGGCACCGGCTGTGGGTCGGGCGCACTGAACGATCGGGACGACTCGTCAGGAGCCCATGACGGCGTTGACGAACGCCAGGAACTCCGGCGTCACCTTCGACGGTGCGCCGCAGTCGAACGGCGGCTGCGGGTCGTACTCGATCGCGAGTTGGATCGCCTTCGCGATGTCGTCGCCGGCGATGCGCGACGCGAGGGTGAGGCCCATGTCGATCCCGGCCGACACGCCGGCACCCGTGATGACCTTGCCCTGTTCCACCACACGCTGCTCCGTCGGGTGGGCGCCCAACGCCGCCAGCCGGTCGTAGGCGGTCCAGTGCGTCGTGGCGTCGAGCCCGTCGAGCACGCCGGCGTGGGCGAGGAAGATCGCCCCGGTGCACACGCTCGTGGTCCAGGTGGTGGTCGGGTGCACCGCACGGATCCACGCGACGACGGGATCGGTCGCGGGGTCGATGTCGCGGTCGGCCATGCCGCCCGGCACGACGATCACGTCGGGTGACGGCGTCTCGTCGAAGGTGTGCGTGGCCACGATCGACAGCAGCCCCGTGTGATCGGTGACCGGTCCCCGCTCGGCGGCCACCCATCGGCCCTCCACGCCGGGCAGTTCGGCCAGGGTCTGGAACGGGCCGACGATGTCGAGTGCGGTGAAGCGCGGGTAGAGCGCGAAGGCGATCTGCATGGGCACATCATGCGCCACGGCCGCGATGGCCGCCAGGACATGGTGCCCATCGATCAGGACGGGTCACCCGTACCCGGCGCGACGCGGGACAGTGGCAAGACGGCGACCCTCCGCGGTTTCACCTGCGGCGTGCGCTGGTACTTTGCTGGGATGCGATCGACGTGGCCATACCTCGCTGCCGTCGTCGCCGCGGGCCTCGTCGCAGGCACGTGGATCGCCGGTCTGCCCCGCTCCGACGCCGGCATCGTGGTCGCCAGCGGCGGCACGATCGACCCGAACGGTGAGGGCACGGGGTCACAGAACACCGTCGTGCTGCTGCCCACGTCGTCGTTCCCGCCCATCACCGTCACGCCCACCACCGAACCCGTCCGCAACCCGGTCCCTCCGGCCGGCACCGACACCACGACGCCACCGACCGCCACCTCCGTCCCGCCGGCCACCACCGTCCCGCCGGCCACCACGGTCCCCGAGACCACCGTGCCGGCCACGACTTCGCCGGCCACCACGGCCGCCCCGGTCGACGCCGACCTGCTCGACCGCTCGCAGGTGCGCCTGGTGCTCGCCAACGGCGACGGCCGGTACAACCTCGTCGGCCGCAACGTCGACCGGCTCACCCCGCTCGGCTACACCACCATCGATCAGACCGACGCCCTCCGCTCGGTCGACCGGACGGTCCTGTATGTCCGCCCCGGCTTCGAAGACGAGGCCGCACGCCTCGCAGCCGACCTGCTCGTCCCCGGCGCCCTCATCGAGCCGCTGCCGGCCGAGCCCGTCACCATCAACGACGATCTGGGCGACATCATCGTCGTCCTCGGCCCCGACGCGGTGCGCTGATGGCCGTGGTCGCGACGCCCCGAGC
>JBILUM010000588.1:0-2662 GCA_044370995.1 Ilumatobacteraceae bacterium
CGAGATCGGTGTGGACCTGCACGCCGTCGTCGTCCCACTGGATCCGCCGGACCGTCTCGCCGAGGCGGACCGTGCCGGGGACGAGGTCGGCGGCGAGGCGCTGGACGAGCCCGTCGAGGCCGCCCTCGAGCCGGTGCGCCCGCACCGTTCCCTCGATCCCGTGCACGCGCATCTGGGCGCGCTGCTGGGCGACGAACAACGACGAGACCTCCCGCTGCTCCGCGGCGAACTCGCCCTGGCTGTTGCGACGGGCGAACAGCGAGGCGAGCTCACCGAGGTCGACCTCGGCGGCGACGTCGGCGACCGACCTCGCGTCGTGGTGGGCGGCGTCGGGGTGCAGATCCGGGCGAGCCGGATCGTCGATGCCGTCGGCGATCCGCTCGAACACGGCTTCCAGGCGGCCGAGCTGCTCGTCGACCGACGGGTCGAGCGCCCGGATCTCGTCGACGGTGTGCATGCGGCCATCGCGGAACAGCATCCTGCGGATCGTCGTCCACTCCTGGCCGACCCCCTGCAGTGTGAGGCCGTACCGGTCGAGCAGCGCGCGCATGCGGTGGTGGTCGGTGTCGATCCACTCCGCGCCGCTCTCGACGTACCGGCCGTGCTGGAACGCCGAGCGGACGGTGCGCGCCCGCCCACCGAGGCGAGCGCCGCCCTCGAGCACCGTGACGTCGGCCCCACCCGCCTGCAGCGCCAGGGCGCACGTGAGCCCGGCCATGCCGGCACCCACCACGACGACGCTCATGGCCGGATCAGCTGCCGGTCATCGTGGCGGCGATCTGCGACGACGAGTCGCCCGATCGGCGCAGCACGACGGCGACGAACGCCAACGCAGCGATGGTCATCGCGAACAGCACCACGGCGGCGACGCCGACGGAGGGCTTGATCGTGCTCTTGATCGCGCCGAGCACGAACACCGGATACGTGGACGAACCGGCGGTACTGACGAGGCTGGAGATGATCGTGTTGTCGAGGCAGAGCGTGAACGACAGCAGGCCACCTGCGATCAACGCGGAGGAGATCAGCGGCAACGTGATCTGGCGGAACGCCCTCGCGGGTGTGGCGCCGAGATCGGCCGCGGCCTCCTCGAGTGCATTGTCGAGCCCGGCGAGGCGAGCTCGCACGATGAGGGTGACGACCGCCGACGCGTACAGCGACTGGCCCACCCAGAGGCGCACCATGCCATCGTCGAAGAAGCCGAGTCCGGGCAGTTGACCGATTCGGACGAACCAGCCGAGGAGGGCGATGCCGTCCATGATCTCCGGGGTGACGAGGATGAGGAACAGCACCGCCATGAACGGCCCGGTCCACCAGCCCGGTCGGCGGGCGAGGCCCACGCCGGCCAGTCCGCCGATGAGCACGGCGATCAACGTGGCACCGAAAGCGGCGATGAAGCTGTTCCGCATCGCATCGCCGAGGCCGGCGTTGCGGAAGATGTCGCGGTAGCCGTCGGTGAGGATCCAGTTGAGCACCAGCGCGACCACGAAGCCCGCGACGCCCGACCACCGCTCGACATGGCGATTGATCCCGCCACGGGTGCGCTTGACGAGCTTCGGGACGCCGATGAACAGCACCATGATGATCGCGAAGCGAGCGATGACCGACCAGGTCTCGTCCGCATAGAACAACTCGCCCCACCACTTGGTGCTGGTGGCGTTCGACCAGATCGAGAACGACCCGCCCTTGTTGAACGAGTGCAGCACCACCAGCGCGATGGGGATGAACATGAACAGCAGCACGAGCGAGGTCCACACCGCCATCGCGATCCGGATCGGGTCGGGTCGCTGCTTCAGTTTGTGCACGGGTGCCTGCGAGTGACCCGGCGTGGGGGCGGTCGCAGCGGTCATCGGGCAACCTCCGGCAGGGTCACGCTGCGCATCCGGCGCAGCACCAGTCGAATCACCGACACCAACAGGAACCCGATGCCGAGCACCAGCAGCACGGCGCCGATCATCATCACCGCCATCGCCGACCCGAGCGGCCAGTCCTGCGCGCCCTTGAACTGGCTGTCGATCATGGCGCCGATCATGTTGCCGTCGGCACCGCCGAGCACGGTGGCCGTGACGAAGTCGCCGCACATCGGGATGAAGGTGAGCAGCACGCCGGCCGCGATGCCCGGCCCCGCGAGCGGGAACGTGACCCGCAGGAACGTCGTCAGTCGCCCGGCACCGAGATCCTTGCTGGCCTCACGCAGCCCCGGCTCGATCCGATCGAGCGCGACGAACAGCGGCAGGATCATGAACCCCAGGTAGTTGTAGACCAGCGCGATCTGCACGGCCGTCTGGGTCTCGAGCAGCTGGATCGGGCCGTCGAGCACGCCCCAGTCCTGCAGCCACTTCGACAGGGTCCCGTTGGGAGCGAGTGGGATGCGCCACGCCAGGGTCCGGATCAAGAAGCTGGTGAAGCTCGGGACGATGATCATCGCGAGCAGGATCGCCCGCCACTTCTCGGTGACCTTGAACGACAGGAAGTACGCGACCGGCAGACCGATGACCGCGCACAACACCGTCGCGGTGATGGCGATGCGGATCGTGGCCCGGAACGTCTTGAAGAACACGTCGGAGAACGCGTCCTGGTAGTTCTGCAGGCCGAGCGAGCCGAGGTCGACGGGAACACCCGACGTGGAGGCCGCGTTCTTCGTGCCGAACGAGTACAGCACGAT
>JBILUM010000590.1:0-2658 GCA_044370995.1 Ilumatobacteraceae bacterium
ACGCGGATCATGCCCCATCGGGTCGACCCGAGTGCGACGGCGCCTGCCCGTTCACCGGGCGGCACCTGCGAGAACACCTCCCGCATCACCACGCACTGGATGGGGATCACCATCATCGCGACCACCACGCCGGCGATGAAGGTGGACGCCGTGTACACCGTCGCGTTCGACAGCGGGTTCGACGGGTCGGCACCCTCCACCTTGAACAACGGGATCCAACCGAACCAGGTGTTGATCCACCGCGACAGGCCGATCACCTGGCCCTGCATCAGGTACAGGCCCCACAGTCCGTAGACGACGCTCGGCACCGCGGCCATCAGGTCGACCAACGACACCAGGAGCGACTTGAGCTTTCGGGGGGCGACCTCGGTGATGAACAGCGCCGTGGCGATGGAGATCGGGAGTGCGATCGCGACGGCAACGATCGCGATCAGCACGGTGAAGGTGAGCACGGCCTTGATGCCGAACACGCCGCGGTCGGGTTCCCAGATGGAGGTCGTGAGGAATCCGAAGCCGACCTCGCCGAGCGCATCGGTCGACTCGAGCGCCAGGAAGAAGCCGACGGCGCCCATGATGCTGAGCACGATCATCCCGCTCGCGAACGTGCCGCGCGTGAACACCCGATCGCTCGTGCCCAGGCGGGACGACAGGGCGCGGGGCGCTGCGGTGCTCCCCTGCTCGGGGCGGACGGGACGGATCGTCGATGTCATGGTGATCGGGTCAGGCGAGCCAGGCAGCGAGGATGACGAGCGCGATGACCATCGTCGTGCCGAGCAGCATCACGTCGAGGTGCCTCGCGGTGGCCCAGAAACCCTGCTTCGCAGGCTGCACCGGCATCATCTGCGGCTGCATCATCTGCGGCTGCATCATCTGCGGCTGCATCTGCGGCTGCATCGCCTGTTGCTGCATCGCCTGCGGCTGCATGTACGGAGCCTGGACGTAGGAGGGCTGAACGATCGGCTGAACGGGCGGCTGCGTCGGCGGGGCCGGGCGACGGTCGCGCTCGTCGATCACCTGAGCGATCATGCTGGCGAAGACCCGAGCGAACGCCTCGGCGTCGATCAACACACTCGCGGCGGGGACCAGGGGCGGCACGTCGCCGGGCACGGGCACCGCCTGCGCGGCATCGGCCGCGGCAGCAGGCCGCGACGATGCCCAGACGTTGTCGATCGCAGGATCTGCGACGATCGGCTGGGCGACGGGCTCGGCCGGCGTGACCGGGATGCCCTCGGCGGGCGTGATCCAGTTGGCCGGGGAGTCGATCGGCAGACCGATCACGTCGACCGCAGGCGCATCCGCGGGCATCACCGGTGCGGGCGGGACCACGGCGACGACCGGAACGTCGGGAACGACCGCCGGAGCCGGGGCGACGGGAGGGGCGAATCGCGCGAGGACCTCGTCGGCCCGACGACGAGCGTCCGCGATCGCCGCCAACGCCTCGTCGCGAACACGCTCGAGCTCAGCCGTGAGCGCGTCCCGCCGCTGCTCGACGAGCGGAGCCAGTCGCGCCTCGAGCGTGGCCGCCGCAGTCGGATCGACGTTCGCGGCCGACTCGGCCTCGGCGGCCTCTCGCTGTGCTGCACGGAGACGAAGGGTCAAACGGGCGATGTCCGCGCGGGCGACCACTGCGACGTCGCCGCGACGACCGGGGTCCGGGGTCATGCGTGGTCTCCTGACGATGGCGCGGCGGGCGCCGGTGCAAGCCCGGCTCGGTGGCGGGCGTCGGCGAGGATGTGCTCGACCTCGGTCTGCGCGGTCGACCGGATCATCTCGATGTGCCGTTCGTGCTCTCGCTCCATCGCGGCGAGCCGTTCCTTCGAGGAGACCACGACGGCGTGGAGTGCTGCGTTCATCTCCGCAGTGCGGCGACGGGCGTCGGCCGTGCGGGCCTCGGCAGCGGCGATCTCGTGCTCGAGCCGGGTGCGCTCGGCCTCCAGCGCAGCGACCCCGGCGTCGTGTCCCGCCGCCAGCGGCGTCGGCGGCATGCCGAGGGAGCCGTTGATGCCGGGTGTGTGTCCGTTCATCTCACCCATCGCGTCCTCACCCCACCAGTGCCAGCACGAGGGTGATCGCCGACGTGGCCGCGATCATCGGGAGGACGACGCGAACCGGGATGACCTGGTTGATGCGATCGACCATCGAGGCGGGACCACTCTCGTTCCAGAAGCCAGGGGCGGAGACCGCATCGGCGCCGGTGGCCACCGGCTCGAGCGATCCGAGCCGGGCCAGCGGATCGTGGTCGACCGGTTCGCTGCGGATCACGAGGTCGTCCGACAGTGCGACCACCACGCGCGCCGGCGGGGCAGCAGGTACGACGACCGCAGCCGGGACGGCCGCCGGCATCGTGGGGCCGGGAGGAACCATCGTCGCCTGCACCGGCTGGGCTGCCTCAGGTGTGCGATGAGCCGTCTGCTGGAAGTGGCCCTCCAACGACTCGAGGAGCAACCGGAGGTCTGCGATCGGCGCCGACTCGATCGCTCGCAGGAGCTTGGACGGCAGATCCGCGGACACCACGATCGTTCCGGGCGCTGCGGGAGCCGCAGGCGCACTGGGGGCGGGCAACGGTGCCGGCACGCTCGGCGCGGCGTTCACCGCCGCTGGCGGCACGGAGGCGGCCGCCGACGCTGCCGGTGCTGATGGCGCCTGAGGAGCCCGGAG
>JBILUM010000592.1:0-2653 GCA_044370995.1 Ilumatobacteraceae bacterium
CGGAGCGCGTCCGGCGTCGGGCCGGGCGACCGCGTCGCGCTCATGTCGCACACGCGACTCGAGTGGCTGATCCTCGACTTCGGCATCCTCGCCGCCGGCGGCGTGACAGTCCCGATCTACGACACCTCGTCCACCGAGCAGATGCAATGGATCCTCGGCAACAGCGAGGCAGTGCTGCTGGTGGTCGAGACACCTGCGATGGCGGCCACCGCGGCGACGCTCCGTCCCGAAGTGCCGTCGTGCCGGGACGTGATCGTGATCGACGATGGCGCGCTCGAGGAGCTCGCTCGCCGGGCCGCAGCCACTGCCGATGCCGAGGTGGACGCCCGCATCGACGCGCTCCGTGCCGACGACCTCGCCACGATCATCTACACGTCGGGCACGACGGGGATGCCGAAGGGGTGCATGCTCACGCACGCGAACCTGTGCGCCAACACCGCCCAGACGGTCGATGCACTCGGGCGTGAGGTGCGGCCCGGCGACACCGGGTTGCTGTTCCTGCCGCTCGCCCACGCGCTCACCAAGGGCAACGCCCTGTTCGCCGTCGCGACCGGCATCCGTCTGGGGTTCGCGAGTGACATGGGCCATCTGCCGACCGAGCTGAAGATGTACAAGCCATCGACGATCGCTGCCGTCCCCCGGGTCTTCGAGAAGGTGTACAACACCGCCAGCCACACCGCGCACCGCGAGGGCAAGGGCGCGATCTTCGAGCGATCGGCGTCGACCGCGATCAAGTGGTCGCGAGCCTCGAGCACGGGTCGGGTGATGCCGTGGTTGCGCCTCGAGCACGCGGTGTTCGACCAGCTCGTGTACCGCAAGGTCCACGCCGCGTTCGGTGAGCGCCTCCGCCTCGCGTTCAGCGGCGGCGGCCCGCTCGGCGAACGGTTGACGCACTTCTTCGCCGGCGTCGGCGTGCAGATCTACGAGGGGTACGGGTTGACCGAGACGAGCCCCACGCTCACCTTGAACCGACCGGGCGCCTGGAAGCCGGGCACGGTCGGACGGCCACTCGCCGGGACGACGCTCGCCATCGCCGCCGACGGTGAGATCCTCGTCAGAGGTCCGCAGGTGTTCGCGGGGTACTGGCGCAACGAGCGGGCGACGGCCGAGAGCTTCGACGCAGACGGCTGGTTCCTCACCGGCGACATCGGCGAACTCGACGACGACGGGTTCCTGCGGATCACCGGCCGCAAGAAGGAGCTGATCGTCACGGCCGCCGGCAAGAACGTGGCACCGGCACCACTGGAGGATCGGCTGCGGGCGCACGAGCTGGTGAGCCAGGCCGTGGTCGTCGGCGACGGCAAGCCGTTCATCGCTGCGCTGGTGGCGATCGACGCGAGCGCCTTCGCCGACTGGGCCAACGAGCACGGTCGGCGGGGTGTGCCCTTCGAGGAGTTGCGTACCGATGCCGGCTTCCAGGCCGAGATCCAGGCTGCGGTCGACCACGCCAACGCATCGGTGTCGCGGGCCGAGTCGATCCGGAGCTTCGCGATCCTGCCGCACGACCTGTCGATCGAGGCGGGCGAACTGACGCCGACGCTCAAGCTGCGACGGGCCGTGGTGGCACAGCGGTATGCCGAGGAGATCGATCGCCTCTACGCCGGACGACCCCCTGGCGAGGAGGAAGCCGCGATGAGCGGCGAACGGCGCTGACCGGGCGCCTCTCGTCGCGGCCTTCACCGCGGTGGATTCAGCCGTGCAGCTGTTGGGCGAGGTAGTTCTGCTCGCCGATCTGGCGGATGAGTTCGATCTGGGCCTCGAGCCAGTCGGCGTGCTCCTCCTCCGACACGAGGATCTCCTCGAGGAGGTGGCGAGACGCGTTGTCGCCGGCTGCGACACACGAGGCGACACCGTCGTTGAGCCGCTTGATCGCGACGTACTCGAGCTGCAGATCGAGGTCGAACTGCTCGGGCACCGTCTCGCCGACCCGCACCGGGTTGAGCCGCTGCATGTTCGGCACGCCCTCGAGGAACAGGATCCGGTCGATGATCTGATCGGCGTGCTTCATCTCGTCGATCGACTCGTGGCGCACGTACTCGCCGAGGCGGCGGTAGCCCCAGTTCTCACACATCTTGGCGTGAACTGCGGGCCACCACCGGGGAGTTGGCCCCGGAGCGGGCATCACACGGCGCGTTCCGCCGCCAACTGCTCGGCGAGCTCGCGGATGCGACGGCACGCCTCGATCATCACGTCGACCTCGACGGTGAGGGCGAGCCGGAGGTGGCCGCCGCCGCGGGAACCGAAGCTCTCGCCGGGCATGACCACGACGCCGCACTCGTCGAGCAGGCGCCAGGCGAACTGCTCACCCGTGAGCCCGGTGGGGCGGATGTCGGCCATCACGAACATGCCGCCCTCGGGCATGTGCACGCTGACGGCGTCGGACCCGGCGAGTGTGGCGACCATCGCCTGCGCCCGTTGGCGGAACACGTCGCGCTGGCGAGCCACCTCGGGGTGCGTCTCGTTGAGCGCGACGACCACGGCGTCGCACAGGAACGGCTGGATGCCGAACAGCATCGTCTCCGACACGAGCGTGAGCCGGCGGATGAACTCCACAGGACCGGCCGCCCACCCCGAACGGAAGCCGGGAAGCGCGTGCGACTTCGAGATGGAGGCGACCGACACCGACCGTTCACGCAGCTGCGGGCGATCGAAC
>JBILUM010000591.1:0-2653 GCA_044370995.1 Ilumatobacteraceae bacterium
ACACCGTCGACGAGGTGATCGGTGCCCTGCAGAACGCCAAGGTCAAGGGCAAGCGCGCAAACGTCCGTCGCTACGTCGACGACCCGCGCTGATCCCTCGCTGACCCGCGCCGAACCCGCGTCGAACGCTGCGTCAGCCGGCGTCGATGAGGGTCAGCGCGTCGTAGGCCAACTCGGCCACACGACGGCCGCTCGCCGCCATCACGACCGACGAGAACCGGCCGTCGAGGTGCATCGCCGCCTGGCCCGCAAGACCCGTTCCCCAGCGCATCGTCACGAGCACGCGCCACCAGTGGAAGCGCTGCTCGTCCCACGAGCCACCCGCCGCCACGTAGGCGTCGCGGAGTTGGTCGACGGTGCCGAGCCCGCCGACGGTGAAGTGGTCCTCGCCGAATCGCCACATGCGGGTGCACACCCACGCGAGGTCCTCCATCGGGTCGCCGACCTTGGCCGTCTCCCAGTCGAGGATCGACCGCAGCCCGGTGTGGTCGACGATGATGTTGCCGGTGCGCACGTCGGCGTGCACGATGCGCCGCTGCGGCGGCTCGGTGGGCCGGTGCTCGCGCAACCAACGGAGCGCGTAGGAGAACGCCGGCTCGGGCTGCAGCAGGTTGTCGATCACCGTGCTCACCGCGTCGAGCGCGGCGCCGACGGGCGCCGGCGGAGCACCGATGGCAGCCGGTGCGAGCGCCGGGTCGATCTCGTGGAGTCGGGCGAACGCCTCGCCGAGCTGGCCGACGATGCGCCCACCGATGTCGTGCTCGCGGACCAGGCGGAGCAACCGGCGGGGGATCGTCTCGCCGGCGATGAACTCGCTGATGAAGAACTGCCCGCCCAACACCGACTCGTCGACGCTCACGCCGATCACCTCGGGCACCGGCACACCGTGGTCGCGGGCGAGCATGCGTATGGCCGCCTCGTCGACCATCGACAGGATCGCGATGTCGGCGGTGGGCAGCACCGTCGCCACGTAGCGCCCCGGGCGCGGGCCCCCGGCGATCTCGAGCACGAGGTTGCGGCGCCGCGCGCCGGCGGTGCTCTGGCCGACGACACCGACGTGGAGCTGCTCGTCCGGGCCGAGCCGCCAGACGGCGCGCAGCCAGTCGCGCAGGGCGTCGTCGGGGTTCGGTCGATCGGTCACGGCGCCCCCGTCGTTGCGTCGTAGCCGGGCTTCGCGATCGCGAGGTCGGCGCGCAGCGTCGCCAGGAGCGCGTCGCGGATCGAGCGGTCGAGCACGGGATCGATCGGCGCAGGGTCGGCGAGCATCCCGGACAGGTCGGCTCGCAGCGACACGAGGTCCCGGTCGTCGTCGGCACCGAGCACGTCGGCCAGCCGGCCGCGTTCGGCGGCATCGTTCGCGGGCCCGACCGTCGCCTCGCGCTCGAGGATCCGGCACAGGTTGGCGGCCACGCGCACCTGGTGTTGGAGATGCGCCGGCACGGCGGCCATGACGTCGTCCTCCAACAACGAGGCGACGGCGTCGAGCAGCTCTGCGGCGTCGGGTCGATACTGCACGCCGAGAGCCTCGCACCCTGCCCCATCCCGGTCCGACCCGAAGCCCGCTCCGGCCCGGGTGGTCACCGGGGGCCGTCGTACACTTCTGCGCAGGGATTCGTTCCGGGCGCGAGCCCGGCGACACAGCTCGGGGGACCACATGCTCGATCACGTCATCAAGGGCGGCACCATCGTCGACGGAACCGGCACGCCGGGCGTACGCGGCGACATCGGGGTGCGCGACGGCCGGATCGTCCAGGTGGGTGGCACCATCACCGAGGCTGCCGCGAACACGATCGACGCCGACGGGGCGATCGTCACGCCGGGCTGGGTCGACGTGCACACCCACTACGACGGCCAGGTGAGCTGGGACGAGGAGATGGACCCCTCGGCCGGCAACGGCGTCACGACCATCGTGATGGGCAACTGCGGTGTCGGGTTCGCGCCCGTGCGCGCCGGCGGCGAGAAGTCGTTGATCGAGCTGATGGAGGGCGTGGAGGACATCCCCGGCACCGCCCTGTACGAAGGCATCGAGTGGGGTCGTTGGGAGACCTTCCCCGACTACATGGACTACATCGCCGGCCGCCAGTTCTCGCTCGACATCGGCGCGCAGGTCGCGCACGGGGCGTTGCGCTACTACGTGATGGGCGAGCGCGGCGCCGACAACGAGGACGCCACGGCCGACGACCTGGCCGAGATGGGCCGCCTCGTACAGGAGGCGATCGAGGCCGGCGCGGTGGGCTTCAGCACCTCGCGCACGATCGGTCACCGGTCGCTGTGGGGCTCGCCGGTGCCGGGCACGTTCGCGCCCGAGCAGGAGTTGGTCGCGATCGCGCAGGCGATGCGAGCCGCCGGCAAGGGTGTGTTCGAGATGATCCCGTCGGGGACGGTGGGCAAGCTCGAGAACCTGGGTGGCGAGCCGTTCTCGCCGCTCGAGGAACTGCAGGTGATGAACATGGTGTCGCACGAGAGCGGCAGGCCCGTCACCTTCACCCTCGTGCAGTCGCCCGACTACTCGCCCGACATGTTCCGCGAGATCCTCGCCGAGACGCTGGTGATGAACGCGGCCGGCGCACAGCTGTTCCCGCAGGTGTCGTCGCGGCCGATCGGTCTGGTCACCGGCCTGTCGGGCTACCACGCCTTCCAGCGTCGACCCACGT
>JBILUM010000593.1:0-2652 GCA_044370995.1 Ilumatobacteraceae bacterium
TGGCGGCGCTCACGATGCGCGCCCGGCGGCGCGCTGCGCCTCCGACCAACTCATCCCGGCGGTGACGTTCACGTCGTGGGGCAGCCCCAACACCCGCTCGGCCACGATGTTGCGCTGCACATCGCCAGTGCCGCCACCGATGGTGAGCGCCTGGCTGAACATGAAGCCGTCGTACCAACCCGGATGATCGAGTCCGGCGCCGGGCTTGTCGGGGCCCAGCCCCTTCGTGTCGGTGCCGGGCACGAACGCCTCGCTGCCATCGCCACCGGTGAGCATCCCGTGCGCACCGATCATGTCGCGCACCAGGCTCATCACGTGCTGGCCGTGTTCGTCGGCGAGGATCTTGCGGATGCTCGCCTCGGGCCCGGGCTGCTCACCCTTCAGCGCGGCGGTGAGCGTGCGGAGCCGGATCAGGTCGAGCAGCGTGTGCTCGATGTACACCTCGGCGATGCGCTGTCGGGCGTGTGGGTCGGTCACCCCGGCCGGATACGCCGCACGGATCGTCTCGATCGCCTCGAGCGCGGTCGGGCCGTTGCCCCACAGCACGCCACCGGTGCTCAGCGACACACGCTCGTTGCCGAGGGTGACCTTCGCCAGACGCCACCCGTCGTTCATGTCGCCGACGAGGTTCTCCGCTGGGATCCGCACGTCGGTGAAGAAGACCTCGTTGAACGTGTGCCCGCCCGTGATCTCGGTGATCGGGCGGATCTCGATGCCCGGTGCGTCCATCGGACACACGAAGTACGAGATGCCCTTGTGCTTCGCGACGTCGGGATCGGTGCGGGCGATGAGGATGCCGTAGCGCGCGTACTGCGCGCCGCTGGTCCAGATCTTCTGGCCGTTCACCACGAACTCGTCGCCGTCGCGCACGGCGCGGGTGCCGAGGTTGGCGAGGTCGCTCCCGCTGCCGGGCTCGCTGAACAGCTGACACCAGTAGTCCTCGCCCGACAACATCGGCATCAGGTAGCGCTGCTTCTGGTCCTCGGTGCCGGCGTAGAGGATGGTGGGCCCGGCCCAGCCGATGCCGATCGGGTTCACCGGACGACGCACGCCGGCGGCGGCCAACTCGTCGTCGACGATCAGCTGATGGATCGGATCTGCCTCGATGCCCCATGGCCGCGGCCAGTGCGGCGCGACCAACCCTTCGGCCGCCAGCTCCGCACCCGACGGATGCGGGTGCGCCGCCAGCCACGCACGCACCTCGAGACGGCGCGGGTCGTCTGCAGCGGGCAGGTGGAAGTCCATGACCTCACTGTAAACGCAGACCGGTCCGGCGGTCACCCAGCGGGCGACGCGCCGGACCGGTGTCCGAGTTCAATGGTGTCGTGCCGTGCCCGTTCGTGACGTCGGACGGCAGCGGCGGTCAGACCAGCTTCATGCCGTTGCCGAGGAGATCGACGCCGCAGTCGAGACCGGGGTGCGAGCAGTTGTCGATCCAGGTCTGCATGACGGCCGGATCCCAGCCGTTCCACCAGTCGCCGTGACCGGAGTAACCGGCGGTGCCGTCGTACATGTCGCTCGACAGGCGCCACGACCAGTTGCCACCGTCGGGAACGGTCCAGTACACGTTGAAGCTCACCTGCGGCAGCGCCACCGGATGCGTGGCCGGGCAGCCGTTGTCGGCGAACGCCATATGGCTCTTGTGGTCGGCGGAGTCGAGGTTGCGACCGTCCCAGCACTGCGGGAACGCCACGACCAGCTTCACCATCTGGCCGGGGGAGCACTGCTGCATCTCGTTCGTGGCAGACGTGCCGTTGCCGGCCGAGTCCCATGCGCAGTTCCACGACACCGGACGGAGCCAGTGCGGCAACCCGCTCGGCCCGGTCGCCCGGGAATCACCGGCGATCATCCGCAGGCCCTGCGGCATCGTGTTCACTTCCCACGCCCGCACCCCGGTGTAGCCGGTCTTGTAGTAGGCGATGAGGAACTCGGGGACGATCGCTTGACCGGTGTTGGTGTCGATGATGCTGGGCACCCAGTAGGCGCTGCGGTTGGCGGTGCCGCCACGGCAGGTGGACTCACCGCCGAACTGGATGGAGTCGGCGGTCGAGAACGCATCGACGCCGGTGTTGCCGAAGAAGGTGTGGAGGTGCGACCCGCCCGGGCGACCGGGCGCCACCAACGGATCGTCGGCGGCCATGTGCGAGTAGAAGCAATAGGTGCGGAACGAGCCCACGCCGTCGCTGAAGAACGGGCTCGTGTCGGCGAACTCGATCTGTGCACCCGAGTTGGCGTTCCACGTGGCAGCGGCAGGCACGGCGTTGGGGTTGACCCAGGGGGTGTTGGCGGCCGGCGCCGCCCCCCCGACACCGACACCACCGGTGCCGGACTTCGCGCCGGCAGACGAGGTGGGTGACGGCACGCTGCACGCAGTGGCGAGCAGAGCGCACACCGCCGTGGACAGCACGAGACTTCTGACTGATTTCATGGATCCTCCGAACGTCGCCTGGGGAGGTATCGGCACCATCCCGGCCTCACTTGAACCCATCCGCAGAAAAAACCTTAACAGAACCGCAACGTCTCTTGACGATTGTCTTCCCAGGAAATCGCGGATTTCCAGGGGGCACGCTCCGACCAGGTGGTTCACATGACGATTCGGTTACTGTGCGTGGCCGTGAACATGACGTCCGCGGCTGATTCCTCTGGCTCCTC
>JBILUM010000594.1:0-2650 GCA_044370995.1 Ilumatobacteraceae bacterium
TCGCCGAGGTCCCCACCGCCGAGCTCGTGCAGCGCACCTGCGAGCTGGCGATGAGCGGTGAGGTGCGCACCCAGAACGCCCCCTTCGTCCTCAACCGCTGCGTCGCGAACCGCGATCACGGCGAGCAGGCGTGGGGGTTCGTGCGCCGCCACTGGGAGGAAG
Source organism: Ilumatobacteraceae bacterium (assembly GCA_044370995.1). GTDB lineage: Bacteria > Actinomycetota > Acidimicrobiia > Acidimicrobiales > Ilumatobacteraceae > VFMC01. The sequence continues at coordinate 163 of JBILUM010000594.1, forward strand.
CCAACGAACGCTTCCCCGAGAACACGATCATCTACATGATCGACTCGGTGAAGCTGCTCACCGCCGACGTGGTGAGCGCCGATGTGCAGAGCTTCTTCGCCGAGCACCAGATCCCGCAGTCGGCCAAGACGCTCGAGCAGGTGCTCGAGCGGCAGCGGGTCAACACCGCGCTGCGCACCCGCGAGGCCGAGCGACTCGCAAGCGCGCTGCGCTGAGTCCCGGGGGCGGCCGAATGCCGCCACCTCGCCGGCACGTGGGCCGGCCGTGCGTGTTCAGGCGACGATCTCGACGTCGAGATCACCGGCGTGGTGCCGGGCGCGCAGCACCTTCTTGTCGAACTTGCCGACGCTCGTCTTCGGCACTTCGGTGATGAAGCTCCACCGCTCGGGCAACCAGAACTTGGCGGTGCGCTCGCTCAACCACGAACGCAGCTCCTCGGCGGTGACGGTGGCGTCTGGCTTGAGCACGACACAGGCCATCGGTCGTTCGTCCCAGCGCGGATCGGGCACGCCGATCACGGCGGCCTCGAGCACGTCCGGATGGCCCATCAGGGTGTTCTCGAGGTCGACCGACGACACCCACTCGCCGCCGCTCTTGATGACGTCCTTGGCCCGGTCGCTGATCATCACGTAGCCGTTCGGCATGACCGACGCGACATCGCCGGTGCGCAACCAGCCGTCGTGGAACTTCTCGGGATCCTCGACCGCGTAGTACTCACCGGTGATCCATGAGCCGCGCACCTCGATCTCGCCGAGCGACTCGCCGTCCCACGCGACGACGTCGCCGTTGTCGTCGGTGATGCGCAGCTCGACGCCCGGGATGATGCGACCCGTCTTGACCCGCCAGTCGGTCTCGCTGAGACCGGCCATGTCCTTCGGCGGGTGGCCGATGGCGCAGACCGGGCTCGTCTCGGTCATGCCCCAGCCCTGCACGATCGGGACGCCGAAGCGCTGCTGGTATCCCTCGATCAACCCGCGGGGGACGGCCGAGCCGCCGCACATCACGAGACGGAACGAGCTCATGTCGGTGTCGGGCGCGTTGTTCAGCAGGTCGTTCAGCACCGTCGGCACCGCACCGGTGAGGGTCGGCCTGGTGTCGGCGATCACCTTCGACAGCGGGCCCGCCTGCAGGAACTGCTGCGGGAACACGAGGTCGGCACCGATCATCCACGCTGCGTACGGCACGCCCCACGCGTTGGCGTGGAACATCGGCACGATGACGAGCATGCGGTCGTGCTCGCTCAACGCGATGTTGGCGGTGCTGGTGACCATCACCGAGTGCATGTACGTGCTGCGGTGCGAGTACATGACGCCCTTGGGGTTGCCCGTGGTGCCGCTCGTGTAGCACATGGCCATGCCCGAGCGTTCGTCGACCTCCGGGTACTGGAAGCCCGATGGTGCGGCGTCGATGAGGGTGTCGTAGTCGAGCAGGCCGTCGCCGAGACCGGCGGTGTCACCGGTGCCCTTGACGATGATGTGCTCGACGGTGGTGAGCTGGTCGCGGACCCGGGCGAGCAACGGGGCGATCGACGCGTCGATGATGATCGCGCGGTCGGCTGCGTGGTTGATCACGTACGCGAGCTGCTCGGGGAACAGGCGGATGTTGAGCGTGTGCAGCACGGCGCCCATGCAGGGGATGGCCAGGTACGCCTCGAGGTGCGTCTGGTTGTTCCACATGAACGTGCCCACTCGGTCGCCGGGGCCGATGCCGAGCGACGTGAGGACGGCGGCCAGGCGATCGGCGCGGTCGGCCACCTCGGCGAACGTCGACTCGACGTAACCGTCACCGGTGAAGGTGATCACCTTGCTGTTCGCGTTGACCTGCCGACCGTGGGCGAACAGCGGCGCGATCGTGAGCGGGTAGTCGTCCATCATCGTGGACGGCTGGAAGTCGAGATCCTGATCTCGATCGGAGCGCTGCTGCATGGTTCCCCCTCGGACGCCGTGGATCGCGACAGAGTACCGAGCCGGGCCGACGGGCCGCCGGTCGAACCGGCCCTCGGTCGAACCGGTCCTCGGTCGAACCGCCCTCAGTCGAACCGGTCCTCAGTCGAACCGGCCCTCAGTCGAACCGGTCGGTCTCGAACCCCTCGAGGTCGAAGCGCTCGATGTGCAGCGCCGCCTCCTCCGGCGACAGATCGACCTCGTCGTCGACGTCGACCGCATCGGCGAGGGCTTCGCGCTCGCCGTGGGCGAGCATGCCGCTGTCGGCGTCGACGATGGTCAGCCGGCCGAGTTCGTCGTCGACGTCGGTGCCGTCAGGGCCCCCTTCGCCGGACGGTCGGTCGTGGCGCTCGTGACGGTGGTGTCGCTGTGGCATGGGTCGTCCTCCTGGATGGACTGCGGCTGGATGGACTGCGGCCGGATGGACTGCGGCTGGGGTGGCGCGGGGAGCTCGGACGGCTCGGCGCGGTGGGTGAGCACCTGCGGTCGACTGACGGGCATCGTCCGGTGGGCGAGGTCGTAGACGGCCGGGCCGTCGAGGGTCT
>JBILUM010000595.1:0-2647 GCA_044370995.1 Ilumatobacteraceae bacterium
GGCGCCGGCAAGAGCACGCTCTCGGCGGTCGTCATGGGCAAGCCCGGCTACGAGGTGCTCGGCGGTTCTGTCACCCTCGACGGCGTCGACATGCTGGCGCTGCCGGCGTGGCGGCGTGCCCAGGCCGGCCTCCACCTCGTGATGCAGTATCCGAGCGAGGTCCCTGGCGTGTCGCTCGACCACGTGATGGAACAGGCGCTCATCGCCCGCGGTCGCTCCACCGACGGCCTCGACGAGCTGCTCGAGGCCGAGGCGGCCCGTATCGGCTTCGCCCCCGAGCTGCTGCACCGTGCGCTCAACGTCGACCTGTCCGGCGGCGAGAAGAAGCGCAACGAGACGCTGCAGCTGGCGGTGCTCCAACCGCGGATCGCGATCCTCGACGAGCTCGACTCCGGTCTCGACATCGATGCGTTGCGCGACTGCGCTCGTCGCGTCGAGGCGCTCACCAACGACGACGGCCCGCAGGGTCAGCGCCTCGGGGCGCTCGTGATCACTCACTACAACCGGCTGCTCGAAGCGCTGCGTGCCGACGTGATCCACATCCTCGTCAAGGGCCGCATCGTCGCGACCGGTGGTCCCGAGCTGGCCGACCAGCTCGAGCGTGACGGCTACGCCGCCTACGCCCTCGCGGACGAGCCCGAGGCCTCGACCCCGGGCTCGCTCGACGACCTGTTCGCGATCTGAACCGCTCACGGGCTGAACCGCTCACGGGCTGAACCGTCGGTGGTGTGGTGGCCCGCACCGCCCGAGGGCGACGTTGCCGTGGGCGGTGCGAACCGGGTGATCCGTGCGGTCGGCGTGGGGACCGACGACCGGACCTCACATGCCGCGCAGGCGGCGGACGCGCTCCTCGGTGGCCGGGTGGGTCGAGAAGAGGCGGGCCATGGTGGCGGCGTTCTTGCCGCCGTGGGCCTCCGCCAGCGGGTTGTGGATGTACGCCTGTGCCTGGGCGGGCGCGACCGCCATCGGTCGGCGGACGGCCAACTGCTCGATCCGCTCGAGCGCGTTCGCCAGCTCCCGCCCCGAGCCGAGCAGCTCAGCGGCACCTCTGTCGGCCTCGAATTCCCGCGAGCGGGAGACGGCCATCTGGATGAGGCCCGCTGCGATGGGGGCGAGGAGCGCCATGGCCATGACGGCGATCGGGTTGGGCCGGTCCTCGTCGTTGCTGTTGCCGCCGAACATCGAGGCGAACATGGCCATCTGGGCGACGTAGCTGATGGCGGTGGCGATGGCTGCGGCGACGGAACCGATGAGGATGTCGCGATGCTTCACGTGCATCAGCTCGTGTGCCATCACCGCTTCCACCTCGGCACGGGGCATCGACGTGAGCAGACCCTCGGTCGCGCAGACCACGGCCTTCTTCGGGCCGCGGCCGGTGGCGAACGCGTTGGGCTGATCGCTGGGCGCGATCGCCACGGTGGGCATCGGCAGGTTGGCACGCTCGGCCAGGGAGCGCACCATGCCGTAGAACTCGGGATGGTCGGCTTCGGTGATCACCCGGGCGCGGGCGGACTTCAGGGCGAGCTTGTCGCTGAACCAGTACGAGCCGCCGACCATGACGAACGCCAGGACGAGGCCGATCGTGGCGCCACCTCGGCCGCCCAACACGGTGGCCACGGCCACGATGAGGCCGCCGAGCGATGCGAGCAGCACCCCGGTCTTCATCGTGTTCTTGAACATGGGGACAGTTTCCTTTCGGGAGGTGTGTTCACCGTCGGACGAGGGTGAACAGTTCGTGTGAGCCGGCGCCCGGTCGGGGGGAAGCCCGGGCGCCGGAGACCGGTCAGAAGTCGAAGATCTCGCCGAGGATCGAGGAGCGCTTCTTCTTCTTGTAGCCGTAGCCGTCGCGGTACTTGGAACGATCGTCGTCATCGTCGTCGTCGTCCCACCGAGGACGGCGATCGTCGGGCCGTGGCTCGGGCCGGTAGTCGGGCCGCTGGTCGGGTCGGTAGTCGGATGCGGGCAGCGGGGCGGCCGCAGGTGCGGGTTGGACGACCGGCTGGGGGGCCGGCTGCGGGAGCACTGCAGCGGATCGCTCGATCAGCTTGTCGAGCTCACCGCGGTCGAGCCAGACGCCGCGGCAGGTGGGGCAGTAGTCGATCTCGATGCCCTGCCGATCGGTCATCACGAGATCGACGGTGGTGTCGATGGGGCACTTCATGCGGGGACCTCCAGGTGGGAGTCGAGGGTGAGGGAGTCCGCGGCGGGGACGTCGAGCGGGTCACGCCGGCGCACGATGAGCTTGCGCAACTCCTCGAGCCAGAGGACCGAGGAGGCGACGGCGATGCACACGAGCCACTGGGTCGCCGAGATCGACATGGTGTCGAACAGCGACTGCATGAACCCGACGTGGGTGACGCCGACCTGGAGGAGTGCGACGGCAGCGAGCGAGAGCCACAGGGGTCCGTTGGTGAACGTGAACCGGGTGAAGACGGACTGCCGATCGCTGCGGGCGTTGAGGATGTTGAAGAACTGGAACAGCACGAACGTGTTGAACGCCATGGTCCCGGCGACGGTCGCAGTGCCGGCCTCGGCCTCCACACCAGGAGCGAGTGCCAGCACGGCGAGCGTGCCGAGCGCCATCACGGTGGCGGCGAAGCCGACGGCGGTCCAGCGGCTCCGGGTGAGGATCCGCTCGGTGAGCGGG
>JBILUM010000062.1:0-8466 GCA_044370995.1 Ilumatobacteraceae bacterium
GACGCCGACACCACCGTCACCTCCGCCCCGATCACGTTCACCGCCACCGCCGACGGCACCGAACTCCTCATCTGGGCGACCGCATGAGCGAGCCCCACGGCGTCGACGCAGCGACCCGGGCGACGTTCGACGCCCGGCGCGCCGAGCTCGCCCAGCAGTACCTGCGCCCCCGGGCGACACGCCCACCGAGCACCGCCCGCGGGGTACACCACGTCGCGCTCATCTGCAGCGACGTCGAACGCACCGTCCGGTTCTACGACGGACTGCTCGGCTTCCCGCTCATCGAGATGTTCGAGAACCGCGACTACGCCGGGTCGACGCACTTCTTCTTCGACCTCGGCCACGGCAACACCCTCGCCTACTTCGACCTGCCGGGCCTCCCGATCGGCGAGTACGCCGAGGTGCTCGGCGGTCACCACCACCTGGCCATCTCGATCGAACGCGACGCATGGGAGACGATCAAGGAACGCTTCGACGCCCAGGGTGTCGAGTACGCCCACGTCGACGGCTCGTCGCTGTACTTCCGCGGCCCCGACGGCGAGCGGCTCGAACTGATCAGCGATCCGCTGCTCGAGATGTACGGCAAGCCCGTCGGCTGACCCGCCGGCGACCCCCGGCCTCCCCCGCGACCCCCGCGACCCCCGCGACCCCCGCGACCCCCGCGACCCCCCAAGAAACGGCGACGGAGTTCGAGCACCGCCCGACACCGGTGTGACCGCCGCCACTACAGTTGTCGTATGGAACTGCACTTCGCCACCGTCTGGGAAGCCATCACCGACCAGATCGGCGACGTCACCGCGCTCGTGCACGGTGACGTCCGCCGCTCCTGGAGCGAGTTCGACGAGCGCTCCGCGCGCCTCGCCGCCGCATTCGTCGGCGCCGGCCTCGGTCCCGACTCGAAGATCGGGCTCTACCTCTACAACGGCAACGAGTACCTCGAAGCCCAGTACGCCGCGTTCAAGATGCGCGGCGTCGCCGTCAACGTGAACTACCGGTACCTCGACGACGAGCTCTGGTACCTCCTCGACAACTCCGACTCCGAGGCGCTCGTGTTCCACTCGTCGCTCGCCGACCGGGTGGCCCGCGTGATCGACCGGTTGCCGAAGCTGAAGCTGCTCATCGAGGTCGACGACGGCGACGCCGGCCGAGTGCCGCTCGCCCATGCGTTCGAGAACGTCGTCACGGGCCACGACCCGATGGCGCGCATCACCCGCAACGAGGACGACATCTACATGCTCTACACCGGTGGCACCACCGGCATGCCCAAGGGCGTCATGTACGCGGTCGGCGGTATGACCGCCGGCTACCTCACGAGCGGCTTCCCGCTGCTCGGCCTCCCGGTGCCCGGCAGCCCGTCCGAGGTGGGCGAACTCGTGAAGCAGGCGACCGAGTCGAACAACCGCCTGATCTCGATCCCCTGCGCGCCGTTGATGCACGGCACCGGCATCTGGCTCGGCGCGTTCATCCCGATGCTCGCCGGCGGCCAGGTCGTCACCATGCAGAACCGCTCGCTCGACGCCAACGAACTGCTCGGCCTCGTCCAGACCGAACGTGCCACCAATCTCACGATCGTCGGCGATGCCTTCGCCAAGCCGATCATCAAGGCCATCGACGACGCGAAGGACGCCGGCTCGCCGTACGACACGTCGTCGCTCAAGATGATCATCTCGAGCGGCGTCATGTTCACCAGCGAGGTGAAGGAGCAGGTGCTCGACCGCATCGAGCAGGTGGTGATCGTCGACGCGATGGGCTCGACCGAGGGAGCAATGGGCATCTCGATGTCGATGAAGGGCCTGCCGCCGTCGACCGCGAAGTTCTCGCAGATGCCGGACACCAAGGTGTTCACCGACGACGGCCGCCAGGTGCAGCCCGGATCGGGCGAGGTGGGCATGGTCGCTGCCGGCGGCAACGTGCCGCTCGGCTACTTCAAGGACGCCGAGAAGACCGCACGCACGTTCCGGGTCATCGACGGCGTCCGGTACTCGTTCCCCGGCGACATGGCCACCGTCAACGAAGACGGCTCGATCAACCTGCTCGGTCGAGGCAGCCAGGTCATCAACACCGGCGGCGAGAAGGTCTTCCCCGAAGAGGTCGAAGAGGCCGTGAAGCGCGTCCCCGGCGTGCAGGACTGCCTCGTGGTCGGCATCGACGACGACAAGTTCGGCCAGGCCGTCACCGCGATCGCGTCACGTGTGGAGGGCTCGGATGTCGACGAAGCCACGGTGATCGCCGACGTGAAGACACAACTGGCCGGGTTCAAGGCACCGAAGCGAGTGGTGTTCGTGACCCAGGTGCCGCGCGCCCCCAACGGCAAGGCCGACTACAAGGCCGCCAAGCAGCACGCGCTCGACGGCATCGCCTGACGGGCTCCTACTGCAGCTTCGCCTGCAGGAACTCGATCACCGCGGTGACGCTCGCATCGTCGCGCTGCTCGGTGAGCACGCTGTGGTCCTTGGGCGAACTGCTCGGCAGTTCCACCGCGATGAACGCGTCGCCGAGCAGGTCGCGCAACGAGGCGAAACGGGTGCCGACGAGCTTGTCGCCGGTGAAACGCAGGCCGAGCACCTGGCAACCGTCCGAGGCGCGCTGGGCGATCACCTGACGGTCGTCCGGCGACAGGTTGAGGTCGCCGACGCGCGGGCCCTTGCCGACCGCGAACGGCAGCGAGGGCTGCGAGAGCACCGGTGCCACCATCACGTCGTCGACCATCATCCCGAGCGCGAACCCGCCGCTGAAGCACATGCCGATCGCACCCACGCCGGGACCGCCGAGCTCGAGGTGCAACGACCGGGCGAGCGCCCGCAGCCAGCCGATGATCGGCGACGTCTGGTTCAGCGCCCAGTGCGTGAACTCCTTGGAGATGCATACCTTCGCCATCGACTGGGCGAGGTACGGGCCGCTCACGTCCTTGCCGGGTGTGCCGACGAGCGAGGGCATCACCACGGTGAACCCGGCGGCGACGACGTCGTTCGCGAACCTGGCGACATTCGGCGTGATGCCGGGGATCTCGTGCACCACGATCACGGCCGGGCCGCTGCCACGCCGGTAGGTGTCGCGGGTGTACCCGGCCGCGGTGAACGACCCGCGCTGCCATCCCTGCAGGACGTCGCCGCCCACCGGCGACCCGCTCGATGAAGCGCTCGACGACGAACTCATGCCAGCCTCCTCACTGCTGCGAGGGCACGTTCGGCCAAGCCGTCGACACCCACCTTGAACTGTTCGATGTCGACCAGCTGGTCGCCCATGGCACCGTGGAGATACCGGGCGTAGACGCCCTCGCTGATCACCGCGAGGCGCCAGCAGGAGAACGCGACGTAGTAGTCGATACCCGAGAGGTCGCGCCCTGTTCGGGCCGCATAGCGCTCGAGCAGCTCGGCGTAACGGGGGAAGCCGCCGGCCGGTGTGGGATCGTTCGAGCGCACGTTCGCCGCCTCGCCGTCGAACCAGTACACGCCGAGGTAGCCGACGTCGGCGAGCGGGTCGCCGAGCGTGCACAGCTCCCAGTCGAGCACGGCGGCGATGCGACCCTGACGGACGTCGGTGAGGCAGTTGCCGAATCGGAAGTCACCGTGCGCGATCGACACGCCGTGCTGGGCGGGGATCTTCGTGCGCAGCACGGTCGCCACCTCGTCGATCGCCGCCAACTCGCGCGTCTTGGAGTTCTCCCACTGGGTCGACCAGCGCTTCACCTGGCGCTCGATGTAGCCCTCGCGCTTCGCGAAGTCGCCGAGGCCGACCTCGTCGATGTCGACGGCGTGCAGATCGGCGAGCACGTCGATCAGGTGCTCGGCCGCCGGTCGACGCAGTTCCATCGGCAACTCGGCCGCCTTCTCGACGCTGTCGAGCACGACGCCGTCGACGAAACCCATCACGTAGAACGGGGCGCCGTTGACGTCGACGTCGGTGCACAGCCCGAGCGCCGGCGGCACGGGCACACCGGTACGACCCACCGCAGCGATCACCCGATGTTCGCGAGCCATGTCGTGGGCCGTGGCGAGCACGTGACCGAGCGGCGGCCGGCGCAGCACGTAGCGGGTGCCGTCGGACCCCGTGACCATGAAGGTGAGGTTGGACCGGCCGCCGGCGATGAGATCGAACGTGAACGGACCCTCGGCACCGTCGATGTGCTCGAGCAACCAGCGGGTGACGGGTTCGCGATCGATGCCGCGGGGATCACCGGTCGGCGGGACGGGAGCGCTCATGGCGGCCCACCGTAGTGAAGCTCACCCGGGGCGGGAGACCCCGACGACCTTGCCCCAGTTGACGGCCACGATCTTCACCACGTCGCCGGTGGCAGGCGCGTGGATCATCATCCCGCCGCCGAGGTACAGGGCCACGTGCCCGATCGGCGAGTAGTAGAAGATCAGGTCGCCCGGCTGTGCCTGATCCTTCGGCACGTGCGGGGTGGAGGCGTACTGCGCTGCCGACTGGTGCGGCAGGTACACGCCGGCCTTGCCCCAGGCGTACTTCGTGAGACCGGAGCAGTCGAAGGCGACGCCCGGCGACGAAGCGGCGAACTTGTACGGCACGCCGAGCTGGCCCTGGGCCGCGCTGGTCGCGATGCCTGCCGTGGACGCCGGAGCCGGCACCGAGACCGCCGGGGGCGGGGCAGCGGCCGGGGCATCGCCGGAGCCGCCGGACGGAGCGGTGGTGCCGCCCGTCGTGCCACCGGTCGCCGGGGTGGTGGTGCCACCGCCGCCACGAGCCGTGCTGCCGGCGGCCGCCTGCTGCTGTGCAGCGGCCGCGGCGGCGAACCTCGCCTGCGCGGCCGCCGCTGCGGCAGCGGCCCGACGCTCCTGCTCCTCGACGATGGCCTGGCCGAGCTCGGTCTGCGCCGCTGCGTACTTCTGCTGCAGCTCGATCGTGAGCGCCTCGCCCTGCTGCTGCTGGGCCTCGAGTGAGGCGACCAGCTGCGCCTGCTCGTTCTTCTTCGCGTCGAGCGCAGCTTTGTCCTCGGTGAACTGCTCGACGAGCACCTGCATCTCGTCGCTCGTGCCCGCACCTTGGTCGAGCGCGACCCGGGCGAGCTCGCTGCGCTCGAGATCGTCGGTGAACCCCTCGGCGGACGAGAACAGCGGGGTGAGCCCCGACGAGCCGCCCGACATGAACTTGTCGATCGCGATGTCGGCGAGCTGGCCCTGCAAGGTGCTGAGCTCGGCGCTCTGGGCGTCGACGCGCACCTGGGCGTCCTGGATCTCGATGGCCAGCTGGTCGATCCGGTCGAGGGCCGCAGCGTGGGCCTCCTCGAGCTCGCCGAGCTGGTTGTCGAGTGCATCGAGCTCGTCGGCGATCTGCTCGACCCTGCGCCGCTGATCGTCGACTTCGTCGGCGCGGACCGGGGGGATCCCCGCGACCACGGTGACGAGTACTGCTGCCGCGACGGCAGCACGAAGACGAGACCAACTCCGCATGACGACGAGAGTGTACCCATGTTACGAAGACATGTCGAAAGCGACCGTTTCGTGACGGCCCATGGGCACGGCAGCCTCGCCGAGCCCGGTCGGGGAGCCCCAGGTCAGCCTGCGCGCGGGCCCGCCGATCACCGCGTCGCACACCCGCCGCGGTCGTCCGTCACCTCAGGCGAACCAGCCCCTGTTCGCAGCTCGTTCCTCGCCGCTCGGTTGCCGCTCACTCCCCAGTTTCGTGTTCGCAGCTCGTTCCTCGCCGCTCGGTTGCCGCTCACTCCCCAGTTTCGTGTTCGCAGCTCGTTCCTCGCCGCTCGGTTGCCGCTCACTCCCATTCAATGGTTCCCGGCGGCTTGCTCGTGATGTCGTACGCCACTCGGTTCACCCCGCGCACCTCGTTGATGATCCGGTTCGACATCGTCTCGAGCAGGTCGTACGGCAGGCGCGCCCAGTCGGCGGTCATCGCGTCGTCGCTCGTGACCGCGCGGATGATGATCGGATGCGCATAGGTGCGCTCGTCACCCATCACGCCCACCGAGCGGATGTCGGCGAGCACGGCGAAGGCCTGCCACAGCTCGCGCTCGAGGCCGGCGTCGGCGATCTCCTCGCGCACGATCGCGTCGGCGTGCTGCAGGATGGCGACCCGCTCGGGCGTCACCTCGCCGATGATCCGCACGCCGAGGCCCGGCCCGGGGAAGGGCTGACGGAGCACGATCTCGTCGGGCAGCCCCAGCTCGTGGCCGAGCTTGCGCACCTCGTCCTTGAACAGCAGCCGCAACGGCTCGACCAGCTTCAACGTCATGTCCTCGGGCAACCCGCCGACATTGTGATGGCTCTTGATGACCGCAGCGGTGCCGTCGCTGCCACCGCTCTCGATGACGTCCGGGTAGAGCGTGCCCTGCACCAGCCACTCGGCATCGCTCAGGCCGCCGGTGTGCTCTTCGAAGATGCGCACGAACAGCTCACCGATGATCTTGCGCTTGCTCTCGGGATCGGTGACGCCGGCGAGCTTCTCGAAGTAGCGCGGCCCGGCGCTCACGTGGATGAGCTCGATGCCCATGTTGCGCTTGAACGTCTCGACCACCTGGTCGCTCTCGTTCAGCCGCATCAGACCGGTGTCGACGTAGATGCACACGAGCTGCGCACCGATCGCGCGGTGGACGAGGGCCGCGGCAACGGCGGAGTCGACGCCACCGCTCAACGCGCAGATGACCCGACCGGTGCCCACCTGGGCCCGGATCGTGGCGACCTGCTCCTCGATGATCGACGCCATGGTCCAGTTCGGTTCGCAGCCGGCGAGGCGGTGCAGGAACTGCTCCAGGACGTGCGACCCGAACGGCGAGTGCACGACCTCCGGGTGGTACTGCACGCCCCAGATGCGGCGCTCCGGGTTCTCGAGCACGGCGACCGGCGCATCACCGGTGCTCGCGGTCGCGACGAAGCCGTCGGGCACCTCGGTGACCGCATCGAAGTGGCTCATCCACACGTCCTGCTCGGCGGGGATGCCGTCGTGGAGCAGCGTGGACGTGGAGCCCGCGACGCGCGTGAGCTTGGCCCGGCCGTACTCGCCGCGGAGCCCGCGACCCACCGTGCCGCCGAGCTGTTGCGCGATGAGCTGAGCGCCGTAGCAGATGCCGAGGATCGGCACGCCGAGGTCGTAGATGGCCGGGTCGAGCGACGGCGCGCCATCGACGTGGACGCTCTTCGGGCCGCCCGAGAGGATGATCGCGCCGGGGTTCTTCGCCTGCACCTCCGCAGCGGTGATGCGGTGCGGGACGATCTCGGAGTACACGCGATGCTCGCGCACGCGGCGAGCGATGAGCTGCGCGTATTGGGCACCGAAGTCGACGACGAGGACAGGGCGTTCGACCGTCTGGTCGACGTTCGGGACAACAGGGCCGGAGGCGTGACCGGAGGGCATCGCCCGATGGTACGCGGTGGGCGTGCGACCGCACAGATCCCCGCTCCGCGCATCGGCGAACGCCGCGTGAACACCACGCGCCGCCGCCACACGACCATCGCAGGAACTCGCGGGAACTCGCAGGAACTCGACCGAGCCGGTGGTCACACGGGGCGACCGGGTGTCGCGGCCGTGGTGCTGGCACGATGGTGACGTGTCCGAACGCACCCGCTCCCACCGGTCCCGCCGGCCCGCCGTCATCCTCGCCGCGGTGGCCGGCGCACTGACCTTCGGTGTGCTCGCCGCCGGATGCAGCCGCGACGAGGCGGCCGCACCGGAAATCCTCGATCAGCGGGCGGCGGCGGAGACGCTGAGCACGAATCCGTTCATCCCCGAGGACGTGAACATCGGCGACTGCGTCAGCTCCCTGCCCCGCCCGGGCTGCGGGAACGAGATCCGTGGCGACGGACACTCCATGCTCACCTTCGCCGTGCTCGTCGCCGGCCTGTCATTCATCGGCTGGCGGATCGGTCGGAGCGTCCGCCGGCGCGACGCGCCACGTCCCGACGCACGTCGACCCGACGCGCCCACGGGGACGCCGCCCCCGACCTGACGCTCGCGGCGCTCAGCGCCACACGCCGAACAGGTCGACAACGACCTGGGTGACCGCCGACGAATAGACGCAGCCGTAGCCGCGTGACGAACTCATCAGGGCTGCGCCCGCCGTGGTCTCCGCCGCCCCGAAGTTGGCGTTCGACGTGCCCGGCCACGGCTGGCTCAGGCACGAGTAGGCCGTCAGGTAGCCCGCAGCCTCGGTCTGCGTCGCGGTGAGGTTCACCTGGGCCGCGGTGAGCGTGCCGAGCGCGATCACGTCGGACAGGTTCGACTGGTGCGACGGGCGGCCGCCATCGCGCGTGTCGAGCAGTCGCTGCGGCGTGAGCGCGGCGTACTTCGCGCCGCTGCCGGCGCGGTACTCGCCGAGCAGGTCGACGACCAGGTCGGTCGGCTGCAGCGAGAACAGACAGACACGACCACCGGCGCCCACCCGCACGTTCACCAGATTCGGGCGCGTCACCCCCGCCTCCGGGTTGAGGTTCGACACGGTGGGTCGGGTGCTGCCGCACGGCCACGCCGTCACGTAACCGGCGGCCCCCGGATCGA
>JBILUM010000597.1:0-2635 GCA_044370995.1 Ilumatobacteraceae bacterium
GTCGTTGTTCGCGCCGGGCTGCGTGCCGTCGGTCTGGATGAACACGCGACCATCGGGGTCGGCCCAGATACCGTCCGGCGAACCGAACATCTGGCCGCCGCCGTCGGCGACGTCCTGGGCGATCAGGAAGATGTCCCACGTGAACGTCGAGCCGGTGGAGCGCTCGCTGTCGGTCCAGCGGATGATGTGGCCCCACCGGTTGTTCACGATCGGGTTGGCGGCGTTCACGCCGGGGTTGGTCCCGACACCACGGTTGGTGTTGTTCGTGAGGGTGCAGTACATCTGGCCGTCGGCACCCTGGGTGATCCACTCCGGGCGGTCCATCTTCGTCGCACCGACAGCGTCGGCGGCGAGGCGCGTGTGCACGAGGATTCGGTCGAGCGTCCAGCCGGCGAGGGCGGGGTTGTTCGGGGTGAGCTCGAGCCACTGGCCGGTGCCGTCGTCGTTGAACTTCGCGACGTAGAGGGTGCCCTCGTCGAGGGGGCTGATGCCCTTGGCGCGCATCGAGCGCCAGTTCTTGGCCGACACGTAGCGGTAGATGTAGTCGAAGCGCTCGTCGTCGCCGGAGTAGACGACGGCACGGCCGCCCTTGCCCTCGACGAACGTGGCGCCCTCGTGCTTCACGCGGCCGAGCGCGGTGCGCTTCACCGGTGCGCTCTTCGGGCGCTCGGGGTCGATCTCGACGACCCAGCCGAACCGATTCTCCTCGTTCGCGTACGCCGGGTTCGACAGGTCGAACCGCGGGTCGAACAGGTGCCAGCCGTAGCCGAACCCGCCCGCCGAGAACCCGTAGCGGGCCTGCTCCGGCGTGTTGGTCCCGGCGACGGTGCGGCCGAAGTAGCCGTTGAAGTTCTCCTCGCAGGTGAGGTAGGTGCCCCACGGCGTGTACCCGTTGGCGCAGTTGTTGAGCGTGCCGAGCGTGGGGTTGCCGGCAGGCGTCTGCAGCAAGGGGCTCGACGCGGCCGGACCGCTGAAGACGACCGGGGTGTTCACGTGGATGCGGCGGTTGCGCTTGTCGCCCTTCAGGCGCCAAGCGGTCGGGCCGTCGTCGTCGGAGCGCTCGATCCTCACGACGCTCACGCCGTGGGCGTGCTGCATGATGCGGACGTCCTCGAGCGAGGTCGGGGCCGCCTTGCCGATGACATGAGGGGTGGTACCGAATTCGTGGTTGATGCACAGCATGCCGCGCTTGCCGTTGCCGAAGTACCACATGCCGTCGTGGCCGATGCCGATCGAGGCGGCCTGCTCGTCGGCGGTGAGGCCGTAGTCGAACGAGGTGCCGCTGCCGTCGAGCTTCTCACGCCACGGGATCAACACGCTCCACTGGTACTCCGGGGAGATGGTGGGCCACGGGCCGTTCTGCAGCGGGATCGAGGTGAACCCGATACCGCCGGCGCGGCCGCGGAGGGGCAGCGCCGGCGTGCGGACATCGGCGGGGCGCGATGCGAACGCCGAGGAGGCGCCGAGGAACGTGGCGGCGGCGGTGGCGAGGCCACCGGCCATCACCGTGCGGCGGGTGAGACGAGCGCCGAGCACGTCCTCGAACGTGCGGTTGTCGGAGGTGTTGCTGATCGTGTCGTCGAGATCCATGGGAGCTCCTTCGTGGTGGAGGACGGGACCTCCGGACCGTAGGAAACGCCCCTGAACAACAGCTGAACCACGGAGAATCAACGGGGGATCAATGGGTGATCAATGGGTGATCGCTGGCTGACGAATCGGCGCGCCATCTGGCGCGTGCGCGCTCGCCACGAATCAGGCGGTGATCTCCTTGATCTCCTGGGCGATGGTCTTCGCGATCTCGTCCTGGGGCATCGAGGTCTGCATCGCCATCATCTTCATCATGTCGCCCTGGACCTTGATCTTGCCGGCCATGAAGGCCTGCATGCCGGCCGCCTGGTCCTGCTCGACGAAGAGCTTGTACGCGGTGGCGTAGTCGGTGGTGACGGTGAGGTCGGCGGCTTCGAGCTCGCCGAGGTCCATGACGACCGCGCCCGACGAGGTGTCCATGAACGTCTTGATCACCTGGTCGCCGTTGACGGTCTCGGGCACCTCGGTGATCACCTGGTTCATGCGGATGCTGGTGGTGACCTTGGTGGCCTGGTCGGCGTACTTCTCGCGGATCTCGCGGGCAGCCTCCATCCAGGCGGGCGACAGGAACTCGTGCGACATGCGAACCTCCGGGAACGGCATCTGACCTGGCCGTCCACGGTGGCGGCCACGTGGATCGCAAGCTACCTGCCCGGAGCCGTCGGGGCGATGTCCTGACGTCGCGTCCGGGCCGGCTCGATCAGGCCGTGTCGTTCCCGAGCCGGTGGTGGAGGTACGCCACCCGCACGGCGAGGGCCTGGCGGATCTGCGGCCCCACGTCATCGGCGAACTCGTCGCGGTAGGTGCTGTCGGTGGACAGCACGACGGTGAAGTACATGCCCGTGAAGGCGCCGAGGAAGCCGGCGACGCGCAGCAGCGGTTCGGTGATCACGAGGGTGTGGCTGCCGACGCCGAGGCTCGCGAACACGTGCACCTGATCGAGCCCGGTCCAGGCCTTCGTCGTCTCCACGGGGATGGCGAGGAACCCGAACAGCGCGAAGAACAGCGTGAGCAGGAGCGCGACGAACGTGATCTGCAGCGACTGGCT
>JBILUM010000596.1:0-2635 GCA_044370995.1 Ilumatobacteraceae bacterium
GGCCTTCATGCCGGTCCAGCGTGCCGTCACGAAGTGACCGACCTCGTGCAGGAA
This sequence comes from Ilumatobacteraceae bacterium, assembly GCA_044370995.1. Classification (GTDB taxonomy): domain Bacteria; phylum Actinomycetota; class Acidimicrobiia; order Acidimicrobiales; family Ilumatobacteraceae; genus VFMC01. The sequence continues at coordinate 55 of JBILUM010000596.1, forward strand.
GATGCACACGATCAGACCCAGCACGAACACCAGTGCCCACGGGCTGGCGATGCCGATCAGGGCGAGCAGCACCAGGATCGACACGATGCCGATGACGGCACGCGGGCCGCCAGCGAGGTCGTCGCCCTCGGGATGCTCGCTCGCACCGCCGGCGAGGACCTCGTTGCGGAACTTGAGGTAGCCGGACTCCGCTGCCACCGGTCCGGGGAACGCGGCGGGGCGCGGCTCGGACCATCCACTGGGCGCAGCGGAATCAGCGGGCGGCGATTCGGGGGGAGGCGGCGGCAAGGTCTGGCTCATGGTGGGGGATCCTCTTGGCGGGACGGTCAGGCGATGACCCGGATGATCTCGGCAGCGACCTGCCGGGCGCGACCATCGGCGGCGACGATGTCGCCCACCGTTGCATCGGCACCCTGCTCGTAGCGCTGGAGCGATTCGTCGCACACGTCGGCGATCTGCGGCCAGCGGAGGCGACCCTCGAGGAAGGCGTCGACGGCCACCTCGTTGGACGCGCTCAACCAGGCCGGAGCGGTGCTGCCGTGCCGGCCCGCCTGGTAGGCGAGCGACAAGCAGCGGAACGTCGACGTGTCGGGCGGTTCGAAGTCGAGCCGTCCGAGCTGCGACCAGTCGATGCGACCGAACGGCGTGCCGACGCGTGCCGGGTACGCCAGGGCGTACCCGATGGGCAGGCGCATGTCGGGCATCGACAGCTGCGCCATCGTGCACCCGTCGGTGAACTCGACCATGGAGTGCACGACGCTCTGGGGGTGCACGACGACCTCGATCTGGTCGAACGGCGTGCCGAACAGTTCGTGCGCCTCGATGACCTCGAGGCCCTTGTTCATCAGCGTCGACGAGTCGATCGTGATCTTCGGCCCCATCTTCCACGTCGGGTGGGCGAGCGCCTGATCGACGGTGACCTGCTCGAGCTCGGCCATCGACCGACCGCGGAACGGGCCGCCGCTCGCCGTCAGCAGCACACGGGCGACCTCGCGGTCGGTGTTCACCGATGAGCGCAGGCACTGGTGCACCGCGCAGTGTTCGCTGTCGACCGGCACCAGCTCGGCGCCCGGCGTGGCCCGCAGGGGCTGCACCACCGGTCCGGCGGCGATGAGGCTCTCCTTGTTGGCGAGCGCGAGGCGACGGCCGGCGCGCAACGTGGCGATCGTGACCGGCAATCCGGCGAAGCCCACCACCGCGTTGACCACCACGTCGGCCGGCTCGACCAACGCCTCCAGCTCACCCACCACCTCGGCGAACGGCAGCGCCGCCGCGACGCGGGCCCGTTGCGTCGGGTCGCCGACGGCCACGACCTTCGGACGGAACTCGAGGGCCTGCTCGATCAGCACGTCGACCGACGAGCCGACGCCCAACGCCACGACCTCGTAGCTGCCGGCCTCGGCACGGACGACGTCGAGGGTCTGGGTCCCGACGCTGCCGCTGCTGCCGGCGATGGCGACACGAACGGGGCTCATGGACCTCAGTCTGGCAGCGGCGGGCGCATCCGCCATGTCACGCGACGCGGGAGTCACGTGTGGAGTCCGTCACCGCGGCGCCGACCTGATGCCGACCTGATGCCGACCTGATGCCGACGACGTCGCCTACTTGGTCAGCCAGGGCTGCAGCACGAGCACCAGGTAGTACACGGCGGGCAGCGTGAACAGGAAGCCGTCGAAGCGATCGAGCACCCCGCCGTGGCCCTTCACGATGCTGCCGAAGTCCTTGATGTCGAGGTTGCGCTTGAACATGCTCTCGGTGAGGTCGCCGAGCGGGGCGGTGATCGAGATGACCGCGCCGAGCAGGAGCAGGTCGCCGGTGCTGTTCCAGGTGCTGCTCGACCCGGCGACGCCCACGACGACCATCGCCAGCAGCGTCATGATCGTGCCGCCGACGAAGCCCTCGATGGTCTTGTTCGGGCTGATCCACGCCCGCAGCGGCGTGCGGCCGGCGGCCGAGCCGATGAACAGGGCGCCGACGTCGTTGGCCACGACGCCGAGGGCGAGCAGGAACAAGGTGTCGGTACCGACGGACGTGGACGCGAAGCCCTCCGCGACCGGGATGCCGCCGGACACGTTCGACCACGCCAGGATCAGCGCCGCGAACGAACCGAGGACACCGATCCACACCACACCCAGCATCGTGATCGCAGCGTTCGGCAGCGGGCTCGACTCGAGCCCCGACGAACTGACGAAGGTGAGGCAGGCAGCAGCGAAGGCGAACACGATGACCAACGGCAGCGCCTGCTCGCCCGCCCAGTAGGCGGCGAGCGGGAGGCACACCGTCGCGACGATGCCCGCCACCGTGGCCGGCCGGTAGCCCTTCTCGGTGACCTTGTCGAAGAACTCGACCGAGGCGAGACCGAGGATCGCGACCACGATCGCCAGCACGGCCCACGGCTCGAACAACAGCGCTCCGATGAACACGGCAGCGATGATCAACCCGACCGCGACCGCCGTGGGCATGTCGCGGCTCGACGGCGGGGGTGCCGTGCGCGAGGTGGCGCCCGTGGTGGATGTCGGACGGACCGGGCGCGGCCCACGCGACGGATCGACACGGCCGGATCCGCGGCTGGCCTTCTTCG
>JBILUM010000133.1:0-6495 GCA_044370995.1 Ilumatobacteraceae bacterium
GAGGTCGGTGTTCTGGTCCTGCCACCCCTGCATCGGGAAGCAGATCTCGCGCTGAGCGGGTGCCGGATCGCCGAACACGTCGGTGCCGAGTGCCCGGCCGGTGTTGACGCCGAGCGCCGGCTCGTACGCGACACCGCCGGAGATGAGCGTGACGTTCTCGCGGATGAAGCCGAGCGGAACGTCACCGTCGATGGTGAAGATGAGGCACAGGTGGCCGAAGCCGTCGATCGGGTCGCTCGGGGTGATCTCGATCCCGCCCACCTCGATCGGCTCGCCGAGCCCTGGTTCACTGCCGAATGCGGCGGTGGTGGCCGGTGCCGAGGTCGCCGGTTCGGTGGTCGCTGCTGCCGACGTCTCGACGGCGACCGCCGTGGTGGCGGGTGCCTCGTCGGTGTCGTCGTCGCTTCCGGTGAGCGCGCTGATCCCGGCGATCGCGAGCACCGCCAGCGCGACGGCACCGACCATGATCACGGGCGCCCACCCCCGTCGGCGCACCGGCATCACCGGGACCGACACGACCGGCAGCGGCACGTCGGAGATCCGTTCGAGCTTGCGGCCCGCCGCCGCGGACGTGCGGTCGAGCAGGTGTTGCGCCGCGTCGAGCCGGGCCGCGTCGAACACGACGTCGCGCTCCTCATCGGGGGTGACCGGCGAGCGCCGCGGCGCCGAGCGCGGGGCCGGCGCGAGCAGGCCGAAGCCGGCCGGCGCGCGCAGCACTCCGGGATCGGCCGGCACGCGGTACGTGCCGAACGCGGCGGCGGGTTCGCTCTGTTCGAGCTCGAGTCGCGACAGCGCCCACTCGAGGTCGGACAGGTCGGTGTCGTTGCGGTCGCCCCAGCGCGCCTCGCGCGCCCGACGGGCGAACGCTCGCTTGGCCTCGCTCAGCGACGCGCCGTACGGCAGCCCGAGCAGCACGTAGGCGTTGCGGCGGTCGTCGTTCATCCCGCTCATCCGGCCGCGCTCACAGCATCCTCATCGTGGCGCGACGGATGTCGCGCACCGTGCGCAGGAGATCGTCGATCTCGCGGGCGATCGGGGTGCCCGTCACATGGGGACGGAACTCGCTCAGCACGTCGTCCGCAGCGATCGCGTCGTCGAGGATCGGCTCGAGCGAGTCGCGCAACGCGCCGACGTTGCGCCGTTGACGCGGGTCGCGTCGCAACCGGCGGTCGAGATCCTCGACCGCGCGCACCATCCGCTCGATCACGAGTTCGAGGAATCGGACGTGGCAGGTGGCGAGGCGCTCCCACGCGGCGTCCATCACCTGCAGCAGGTGCGGTGACGGACGGAGGTCGACCCAGTGGGCGTCGGCCTCGGCGAGGAGTTGGAGGTACACGTCGGGCGGCGGATCGGTGCCAGGTTCGGTCTGTTCGCTGACCGCGAGCACCGCCAGCGGTGCGAGCAGTGCGCGATGGTCGGCCGAGACCGGCATCTTGCGCTGCACCGCGAACAAGGCGAACAGAGCGCTCGAGCCGTCGTCGTCGAACACGTGACGCGCCGCGATCTCGACAGCACGGTCGCGCTCGGTCTCCACCCAGCCGGGCACCGAGCCCGATCGCAACGCGAAGGTGAGTGCGTCGACGTACTCGCGCGGCCCGGTGGCGCGGGCCTGGTACACCCGGGCCTCGAGCGATGAACGGTGCGGTGACGTGCCGAGGTGCGCCGGGCGTGCCAACCAGTCGCGGTCGACGTTGGACTGCATGCCGAGGATCGAACGGAAGATGCCGAGGTCGATGTCGGCCACCACGAGCTCGCGCAGGGCATCGACGAGAGCGGCCGGGACGGGTCGATGGCGGCGCACGGTCCACGGCAGGTCGTCGCTGGCCCACAGGTGCACCGCACGCATCGCAGCTGCACATCTGAGCTCGACCGAGGCCGAGTCGCGCACCAGGCGGGCCAGTTCGAGCGCGGCCGACTCGGGGTCGAGACTCGATGCGACGATCGCGAGGTTCACCCGCAGCGGGACGTCGTCGGCACCACCGATCGCGCTGAGCAACGTGTCGCGAGCAGCGTCGCCGTCGCCGCGCTGCCAGTGGGCGAACGCGACCAGGTTGAGCGCATCGCGTCGCTGGTCGTCGCCGGCCGCGAGGCGGTGTGCGTGGTGGCCTGCCTCGAGGGCGTTCGACCAGTCACCGGCGACGAGGTGCTCGAAGGTCGTGCGCAGGGCGAACCAACCGATGAATCGCTGCGTTGCCGGCTCGAGGTCGTTCTTCCAGTTCCAGAGCCCGAGGTCGAGTCGCTTCGCGAGCAACGGCCACAGCGACGGGTCGGCGACGAGATCAGGGGTGAGCGTCGCGGCCGAGGGCGTCGTGAGGAAGGCGGCCAACTGATCGGCCCGCTCCGGATCGACGGCGCGCAGATCGGCGCTCACCTCCCCGTGATCGACGAGGTGGACGATGCCGCGCACGTGCGGGTCGGAGAACGCAGCGTCGATCTCGTCGAAGCGTCCGGCCGCGAGTCGGCGGCGGTCGCGTTCGAACGTGAGGCCGATCTGCTCGACGTCGTCGTCGGACAGCGCCTCGGGGCGGGTGCGCGCGACGACATGACGGCGTTGCTCGTCCGACATCGTCGCGGGGTCGAGCGGCGTCCGCAGATCGATCAGGTCGTCGAGCACGGAGATGCTCACGTTCGGGCCGACATCGAGGGGCTCGTCGAGCACCGACCCGCTGAGTGCCAACGCTCGTGCGACGTTCGGCGCGACGCCGGAGATCCGTCGCAGGTTCTCGGGGAGGGCCCCGGTCGGATCGAGCAGGAACCGGGCGAGCGGCGTGACACCACACGCGACGCTCACCTGCGTGAGTCGCTGCGACGCCGAGCCGTGCAGTCGCTTGCCGAGCAGGAACCGGGCGTTCGACGCTGCATCGCCCACCCAACGCTGCGAGGCCCAGCGGAGCACCACCGACACGACCGCGTAGCCGTTGATCGGCAGGTCGCCGAAGTGCTGGGCCGCGCGGTCGCGGTCACCCAGTCGGAGGTGGCCGAGCGCCATCCACCACGAGGTCTCGCCAGCGCTGAGCGGGAGCCGGGCGATGAGATCGGGACGCCCCGCCGTGGCGAGTTCGCAGGCCGTGCGACGGACACGGGGCAGGTCGACCGCGTGCTCGACGCCGAGGCGCTGTGCGATCAGGGTCGACTCGATCTCACCGCCGGTCCAGGCGAGCAGCGCCGGCGTGCCGCACGCGACGAGCGCCGCTGCGACGCTGCAGCGGATCTCGCCGAGACCCTCGACCGGGACGAAATCCTTCGGAGGATCGGCCGTCGGATCGACGGTGCGGCCGTCGGCCGTGACGATCGTGTCGATCGGCGAGCCGTCGGGGACCGTCGCGGGGAGCGCGGCGAGCGATGCGCTCGGGCCGGTGATGTCGATCCCGTGCGGATTGGTGGGGTCGGCGAGGATCTCGCCCACGGCGACCTCTGACGCAGCGTGCACGGGCGTCTCCGGACGCGCCCTCACAGGCGTCTGTGGAGCGTGCAGCCAGAGGGCGGGCGTCGCGGTGCCGCCACGGCCGAGATAGCCGACGCGAACGGTGTCGCCGCGGACGAGCACGGGGCCCGCCATCGAGGTGTCGTGGGAACATCGGGGGCACACCTCGGCCGCCGTGCGATGACCGCAGTGGAGGCACGTCGCGCCATGGAGTTCCACGAACGTGTCCGGCGTCAATCATCCCCCTTCAGCCCCGACCGACCTGCGACCGACCAACAACGACAGTGCATCTCGCATCGACCCTGGAGGACCCGCGCGGCGGATCATCCTGCGGCGCTGCGACGCGCCGATCGTGTCGGACCGACCGGCTTGCCGGCAGTCGTCCCCGTGTCGGTGGCTGAGGCTAACCGGGCGAGGCGTGCCCGTCTGGCACGTCGCGCGGTCGACGTGTCACCGGGACGAGCAGGTCAGACGTCGAGACCCATCGTGGGCGGGTTCGTGCCGTCGAGCACAGCGCGGTGTCGCGGCTCGAGCGCCGCCACCATCTGCCGGTCGGTGAAGATCCAGAACGTGCCCGACAGGATCGCGTCGTGCACGAGATCGGCGACAGCGGCGGGCTGCATGCCGGAGCGGAGTTGATCGACGACGAAGGCCCGCATCGCCTCTTCCATCGCGGTCGGCTCGACGTCGCGGGGCGGTGCGGCCCACTCCGGCCGGTTGCGATCGGACTCGGCGATCGCCGTGTCGACCCAGCCCGGGCAGAGGCACGAGACGCCGACGCCGGCGGCCCGCAGCCGTTGGTCGTGGAAGAGGCCTTCGGTGATGCCGACGACCGCCCACTTGCTGGCGGTGTAGGCCGAGTGGCCCGGGAAGTGCCCGGCCATCGACGCGGTGTTGACGATGTGGCCGTCGCCGTGCTCGACGAGGTGGGGCAGGAACGCCCGATGTCCGTGGACGACTCCCCACAGGTTCACCTCGAGCACCCAGCGCCATTCGTTCTCCGCCACCCAGGCGCCGCCCGACGGCGCCGAGCCGGCCACGCCGGCGTTGTTGCAGAGCACGTGGACGCGACCGAAGGCGTCGATCGCCGCGTCGCGGAGCCGATCGACCGCCGTCCCGTCGGTGACATCGGTGACCACACCGATCGCACTCGCACCGGTGGCCGTGATCGCGGCGACCGCTTCGTCGAGCTTCGGTTGCTCCACGTCGGCGAGCACGACGCGCATGCCCGCCTTCGCGAAACGCTCGGCGAACGCGCGCCCCATCCCGGAGCCCGCTCCGGTCACCACTGCCGTCTTGCCGTCCAAGGAGTCCACGCCCCGATCGTACGCAGCAGCACGAGGTGCCTACCGCCTGGAGGACATCCCGTCGCCCAGACGATCGAGCACCGGGCCCACGACACATCGCAATTGTCGCAGCCGGGTTCCGAGCGGCCGAACGCACTGACGAGATTCGATCGCGAACGCACACGCCATCGGACTCCACAGAGAAATGAGGAAGACCCGGCGGTATGTGGCAGGGCCGATCAGTTGATCTGTGCGTCGAACGCGCTTGCAGAACGCGTCCCGGGTAGTTTCGGCGGGTGGACGGGCGGGTACTGAGAGTCTCTTGGTGAACCTGACGCTCATCGCAGATGCCTCAACGTTGGCCCGCAGCGAAGACAACGCACTCCCGGGTGGTTTCCTGATTCGAGCGTCCACGGAAGAAGACGTTGATCAGATCGGTGCGCTCTACTTCCTCTCGTACCCGTCGGGCGACGCGTGCGCAACCGAGCACGAAGCCGTCGCGGAGGTGGCGGCCTCCTTTGGCGGTGAATACGGGGAGTATCTGTCTTCGGCCTCTCCCGTTGTGGTTCGAGGAGATGAACTCGTTGCCGCTGTCATGACGGTCAGACTGGCGCCGTGGCCGGACACCCCGTCGTGCCCGTTCATCATTGAGCTGTTCACTCATCCCGTCTATCGACGTCTGGGCTTGGGGACAGCGCTCTTGAGATCCGCCGCTCGTGCGACGGCTTCCATCGACAGATCGATCGCGCTTCGTGTCGACGAGCAGAACGGCGCCGCTCGGGTCCTGTACGACAGGCTCGGTTTTCGGCGCTGGGCAAGTACCGATGACAGATGACTCACCCGTCTCTCAGTTCTCTTGCCGTTCGTTCTCGCCCACCAGGCGGCCTGGGGCGAGGTCAGGTGATCAGAGGGTTGGCGACGTGCAGTCCGCGACGCTCGGCGGCGGCACACAAGGCGGTGTCGGCGCTGCTGAGCACGGTGGCGCCGGTCTCGAGCGCTGCAGCGAGGTGAACGGCGTCATACCCTCGCAGACCCTCGACATCGGCGAGCTCGGCTGCGGCCGACACGAGCTCGTCGGTGACCGGCATCAGGTGGAGGCCCCGAAGCAGCGCTTGGAGCTCACCAACGGCGTCGCGGGCCTGAGCCATGGTCAATCTTCGCCCGCGACCGGCGGCGGCGATCGCGGCGCGTGCTTCGACCGCGATGAGGCTCACCGATGCGACGGCGTCGGCCGAGGACCAGATCAGCGCTGCTCGATCCGAGCCATCCTCGTCGATGATCAGCTTGAGCAGCACCGACGTGTCGACGTAGGTGATCACCTGGGTCAGCGGCGCTGCTCGGCGACCAGCTCGCTGACGCTGCCCTTGGCCTTGATCCGCCGCTTCGGGAGGTAGCGCTGTGGGCTCGATGGTGGTCGCACGACTCCCGCGGCGACGAGTTCGGCCAGCCGATCGTGCGGGGCGTCGAGCGCCGACAGGCGGGCGACGGGGCGGCCGCGATCGGTGACGATCACCTCTTCGCCGTCGCGGACGCGGTCGATGTAGCCACTCAACCCGTTCTTCAACTCACGGATCCCGACCTCGGACCGAACCGTAGCTACATTCACGTGATGAGAGTAGCTACACGGGCGCCGGCACACAACCTTCAACTCTCCGGCCCCGCCAACAGATCACCCGGGCAACCCGTCCACCAAGTGCCGGTTCATGTCGCACAGCCGGCGGTTTGGGGGCGGAACGTGAGCCGTTGGTTTCTGTGTCGGGGTTTGGGGGTTCAGCGGCCCCAACC
>JBILUM010000460.1:0-3292 GCA_044370995.1 Ilumatobacteraceae bacterium
GTGGTGGGGGGTGTTGGCTCCCCCCCCCCCCCCCCCCCCGACCCAGAAAGCTCAGGCGCGGGTGCTCCCTCCGATCGAGAGGCCGAGCGCTGGTGACTTCGTTGGCCGAGTGATCCGGCGTCTCCGACGTGCCGGTCTGGGTCGGTCAGTTCTGCCGAACGGGCGCGGCGTCGGATCTGCCGATCGATGCGCGGACTTCTGGCGCCGGGTCAGGTGTCGACGACCTCGAGGCGGACTCGCTTGTTGCCCTTGCCCTTGTTCTCGAGCTTCACCACACGGATGCGGCCGACCTCGCCGGTCGAGCGGACGTGCGTGCCGCCGTCGGCCTGCTTGTCGAGACCGACGATGTCGACCACGCGGATCTCGGGCACCGACTCGGGGATCATCGACACCTTGGTGCGGATCAGGTCCTCGTCCATCACCGCGGTCGAGCGGGGCAGGAACGACACGGCGATCGGGCGGTCGGCGGCGAGTTCGGCGTTGACGAGCTCCTCGACGCGCGGGCCGAAACCCTCGGGCAGCGGGTCGAACTCGAAGTCCATCCGCGCGCTGAGCGGCTCCATGTTCCCGCCGGTGACCGGCACGTGCCACTCGTTCCAGATCACGCCGCACAGCACGTGGAGCGCGGTGTGCGTGCGCATGAGCCGGTGCCGACGATCCCAGTCGAGGACGCCGTGCACCGTGTCGCCGATCGACACCGAGGCGTCGGCCACCGAGTGCCACACGAGCGAGCCCTCCTTGCGCACGTCCGTGACCGTGGCGCCGGCCAGGGTCCCGGTGTCGTGCGCCTGGCCGCCGCCCGTCGGGTAGAACGCGGTGCGGTCGAGCGCGATCGCACCGTCGCGGACGTCGACGACCGTGGCGTCGAACTCCACGAGGTAGGCGTCGCGCAGGTACATCAGATCGGTGGTCTGGTCCGTCGTGTGATCAGGGCTCGGGTCTGTGCTCATCGGCAGCGATTCTGGCAGTCCCGCTAGCGTGGCCGGCGATGGCTCCTGCTGATCCCGCCGATCCCGCCGGCCCGTCCGGTGCCGCACGCCGTCTGGCCCGGTCGGTGCGCGCCGCCGACTGGAAGGGCCGTGTGAAGCAGGCGGCCCAGACGTTGAAGGACGAGTACGAGGCCGGCAAGCGCGGCGACGACACGCCGGCACAACCGATCTGGGCGTCACCGAAGGAGCAGCTCGACGGGGTGCTCGGACTGCTGCGGTCGGCAGCCGCCTCGGTCGGATCGACCGCGTCGGGTACGTCCGGCACCTCGACCGATCGGGCTTCGACAGACCACGTCGACGACGAGACCATCGCTGCCGATGCTGATCAGGTGGCCGAAGCCCTGCGCGGCGTCGACTGGAACACCGTGTCGTCGGCGGCCGCCGAACGCACGAGTGATGCCGCCCGCACCGTCAAGGCGATGGCAGATCAGGTCGACTGGGCCAAGGTGCAGCCCGTCGCCGCCCAGGTGTCGAGTGCGCTCATCGCCGCGGTGGCATCCGGTCAACTGGGCGTTGGCGGGCGACTCGGTTCCACGGTCGCCAGGGCGATCGTCGACCAGGGTGGGTTGGGGCAGCAGGTCGCGAAGCGGGTGAACGCCCAGCAGTTGGCGGTGCCGAACGACCTCCGCCGGATCATCGACTCGACGGCACGCGAGGCCTGAGCAGATCCGAGTTCCCGGGCCGTCCGGGTCGACGTCGGATCAGACGATGTTGAGCGTGTCGAGCACCAGCGCCGCGTAGGCCTCGTCGCCGTCGACCGTGCTGCACTCGCGCCAGTCGCAGCGCTGGGTGCCCCAGCGAACGAAGTCGTGGGCGGACGAGGTCACCGTCGCCGCCACGTCGTCTCCGATCCCGTCGGTGATCGTGAGCGGACCGTCGCCCTCGGCGGGGCGGAGCGTCCACTCGCCGCCGCCGGGCCCGGTGAGGCGGAGACCGAGCGGCTGGGTGACCACCGGGGGCAGCACGCCCGGCTGCATCTGGGGAATGCCGTCGAGCATCCACTCGATACCCGGCCGCACCTCGGCGTCGGTCGGCTCGCCCAGGTCGACCGACAGGGGCCCGGTCGGCTGGAGGAGGTCGATGCGGAGATGGCAGTAGTGGTCGAACGCGAACGCGTTGGCGACCTTGTGCAGCGGATAGGTACCGAGGTCGGCGAGCGGGCTCATCGTCGAGGCCATCGGCTCCTGCTGCATCGCATCGAGCACCGTGAACCACGCATCGGTGTAGCGGTCGTACTCCGCGAGGAGTTCGGCCGGCGTCCAGTCCTTGCGCGGTGCCACGAGGGCCTCCATGGCCTGCTCGGCGGTCATCGCCGGCATCGGCTCGGCCGGCGGCGGCGTGGGGTCGACGAACTCCTTCTGGTTCGACGTCACGTGTGCCAGGAGATCCTGCACGCGCCAACCCTCGCAGGCGCTGGGAGCGGCCCAGTCCGCCTCGGACAGGCCGGTCAGCACCGTGCGGAAGTGGCCGTGGATGATGCGGATCGCGTCGACTGCTGCGGTGGTCATGGCGCGCAAGATAGCGATCGGCGCGAGCCGGTCCGGCAGCGGACCGACGACCCGCGGTCGGCCGATCGAGGCCCGATCAGGGACCGTTCAGGAGCTGCAGTTCGGCGACGGCGGCGTCGGCCACCTGGTGGACGCGGTGCGCCGCGCCGATCGAGTCGGGTCCGTTGTGGCTCCCCTCGACGGGCACCACCACCAGGCCACCGGCGATCGGCCGCCAACGCTGCTCGGTGTAGGCCCGGTCGGTCGTCGCCGCCGCGAGCAGCACCGTGCGTCCGGGCTGCGGCACCGGGTGGTACGCCATCGCCGATCGGTCGACCGACTCCTCGACGAGCACCGCAGCGGTCTGGGCCGCCCCGAGGACTGTCCCGGCCGATTCGCGCTCACCTCGACGTGTGGCGAGGAACAGCCGTCGACGCGACTCGAGCCGCACCCGGACCTCGCGTGCGACGCCTGCTGCGCCGCCGTCGGTGAACAGCTGCCGGTACTTGTCGAGGCGCGACCCGCGCGACTCGCGCAACGCGTCGGGGTGCACGGTGTCCATGAACAGCACGGTGTCGTCGGTGTGGCCGAGGGCCCGTCGTCGACGGGCGACCTCCCACGCGAGCAGACCGCCGCTCGAGCCGCCGAGCAGCACGCACGGACGGTCGCCGGCGATGGCGAGGAAGGCGTCGAAGAATGCGTCGACCTGCTCCTCGACCGTCGCCCGAGGCGACGTCCGCTCGTCGGCCCCCGGCAGGCGGAACCCGACCACCTGGTTCGGCAGGCCGAGCGTTCGCAACCCGTCGAGCAGGTCGT
>JBILUM010000598.1:0-2631 GCA_044370995.1 Ilumatobacteraceae bacterium
CTCCTCTTCGGGGGGGGCAGCGGCGCCGCCGCCGGCCGCAACGGCGGCGACGGCGACGGGAGCAGCGGCGGTCACGCCGAACTTCTCTTCGAAGGCGCTGAGGAGCTCGCTGAGCTCGATGACGGTGAGGGCGCCGATGGCGTCGAGGATCTCTTCTTTGCTGAGAGCCATGATGATCTATCTCCTTGGGTGAGTTCTTGCTTGATGTGGTTGTTCGGGGTGATCAGCGGCTCTCAGGCAGCTGATTCTGACTTCTGATCGATTTCTGACTTCTGATCGATGAGGGCCTTGAGGCCATACGCGAAGTTGCGCGGCATCGCCTGCAGCAGGCCGGCCATCTTGACCATGGGGGCCTGGAGGGCACCGGCGAACTGGGCGAGGAGCACCTCGCGGCTCGGCAGGTCGGCGAGCGCCTCGACGTCCTTGGCCGAGATGACCTTGCCGCCGATGACACCGCCCTTCAGCACCAGCAGCGGGTTCGCCTTCGATGCGTCACGGAGCGCCTTGGCGACCGCGGCGGCATCGCCGGTGACGAACGTGATGCCACTCGGGCCGACGAGCAACTCGGCGAGACCGGGCAGACCGGCGTTCTCGGCGGCGAAACGGGCCAGGGTGTTCTTGTAGACCTTGTACTCGCCACCCGCCGGGCGCAGCTGGCGGCGCAGTGCAGCAAGCTGCCCCACGCTCATGCCGCGGTACTCGGTGACGATGACCGCGCTGGCCTCGTTGAGCTTTGCCGTCACCTCTTCGACGACGGCGACCTTCTCCTGTCGGGGATTGTCCATGTGTGTTGTACACCTCCTCTCGCTACGACTCGGGGTGCTCGCAATGAGCGAACACCGCGAGGAGCAAGAGGTCGTGAACGGACCAGGAGCTACTCGGCAAGCATCCACCTCGGCTGGCGCTGTGCGCATTACCCCTCGACCACGGCGGACCGTGCCCTCGGGACCAGCTGTCTTCGGCGAGCGACCGAATTCAAATGTCGCTCCGACGCTATCGGCCGATCGGCCGAGCGCCACCCACCCCTCGCGAACACCGCTGGGTCGCGCTCGAACTGTCAGACGTTCAGGATGCCGTGACCGACACCACCTCGAGAACGTCGATGGCCCGGTCGCACTGCGACCGGGCCATCGTTCGTTCGGAGTGCACCGCCACAGCGGTGCCGTGATCAGGCGATCTCGGGGCGGAGACGGTTGGTGTCGACCTTGACGCCGGGGCCCATGGTGGAGCTCACCGTGATCTTGCGGAGGTAGCGACCCTTGGCCGACGCCGGCTTCGCACGCTGCAGCTCGTCGAGCACGGCGCGGAAGTTGACCTCGAGGGCCTCGGGCTCGAAGCTGACCTTGCCGAGCGGCACGTGCACGTTGCCATAGCGGTCGGTGCGGTACTCGACCTTGCCGCCCTTGAACTCGGTGACGGCACGAGCGACGTCCTGGGTGACGGTGCCGGTCTTGGGGTTCGGCATGAGACCACGGGGTCCGAGCACGCGGCCGAGACGACCGACGAGCGGCATGAGATCGGGCGTGGCGATGGCCACGTCGAAGTCCATGTTGCCCTTCTCGATCTCGGCGGCCAGGTCGTCGGAACCGACGATCTCGGCGCCGGCGGCGCGAGCTGCATCAGCGGCCTCACCGTTCGCGAACACGGCGACGCGGACGTCCTTGCCGGTACCGCTCGGCAGGGCCACGGTGCCGCGGACCATCTGGTCGGCCTTGCGGGGGTCGACGCCGAGTCGCACGGCCATGTCGACGGTCTCGTCGAACTTGGCCGATGCCATGCCCTTCACCAGGCCGAGGGCCTCGGTGGGGGTGAACTGGGCGTCGATGTCGTACTTCTTCGTCGCGTTCGCGAACTTCTTGCCGGACATGTGATGTCTCCCTCGGTGTTGACGCCGCCGGGCGAGGTCGTCCCGGTCGAGCGTGTGTGGTGCTTGCTTGCTGGTTGCCGGCGACCCGTCGGGCCGCCGGCGACGGAACTCAGGCGTTGACCTTGAGCCCCATCGAACGTGCGGTGCCGCGGACCTGCTCCTTGGCAGCCTCGAGGTCGTAGGCGTTGAGATCGGGCATCTTGATCTTCGCGACCTCTTCGATGTCGGCCTCGGTGACCGCGCCGGCCACCGACTTGCCCGGGGTGCTCGACCCCTTCGGCAGGCCGGCCTTCTGACGCAGCAGCACCGGGGTGGGCGGCGTCTTCAGGATGAAGGTGAACGAGCGGTCCTCGAACACGGTGATCTCGACCGGGATGATCGTGCCCACCTGCGACTCGGTCGCTGCGTTGTACTGCTTGACGAAGTCCATGATGCCGACGCCGTGCGGACCGAGCGCGGTACCCACGGGCGGGGCCGGCGTGGCCTTGCCCGCCGGGATCTGGATCTTGATGATCGCAGCGACCTTCTTCTTTGCCATGACTGTTTCCTTGCTTCTGAGAGCTTGCGTCGAAAAAACGTGTGTGAGCTGGATGCGGCCCGGGGCGGTGATCGCCGTGGATCAGAGCTTCGAGACCTGGCTGAAGTCCATCTCCACGAGGGTCTCGCGACCGAAGATGTTCACCAGCACCTTGAGCTTCATGTGGTCGGCGTTGATCTCGGCGATCGTGCCGGCGAAGTCCGCGAACGGACCTTCCTTCACGCGC
>JBILUM010000600.1:0-2629 GCA_044370995.1 Ilumatobacteraceae bacterium
GGTGAGCACGGCCTCCGGGGTGGTGGCTGCGGAGATGAGCACCTCGCCTTCGGCGCCGGTCGCCGCCGCCTGACGGCGGGCACGGGCGACCTCGCGACGATGGCCTTCCGGCGAGCCGCCGAGCACGAGACGCTCCAACTCCATGCCGGTGGCGTGCTGCCCGCGCATGGTCTTGAAGCGGGGCTCGGCCTCTTTGAACATGGTGAGGATCGGCGCCGCGATGAAGATCGACGAGTACGAACCGGTCACGAGGCCGACGAGCAGGGCGAGCGCGAACTCGCGCAATGCCACGGCGCCCATGACGCCCGAGCCGATGACCAGCAGCGACAACACCGGCAACACCGCCGCGAGACTCGTGTTCAGCGAACGCATGAGCACCTGGTTCATCGACACGTTCATCGTGTCGGCGTAGGGAGCGCGAGCGCCCGCGTAGCGCTCGCTGTTCTCGTTCACCTTGTCGAACACGACGATCGTGTCGTACAGCGAGAAGCCGAGGATCGTCAGGAAGGCCACGACCGTGGCCGGGGTGACCTCGAACCCGAACAGCGAGTACACACCGACGCTGATGAGCACGTCGTGCAGCATCGCGATGATCGCCGACAGCGCCATGCGCCACTCGAAGCGCCAACTGATGAACAGCGCCACCAGGACCAGGAAGATCACGAGGGCACGGATGGCCTTCTCGGTGATGCTGCGACCCCACGACGAGCTGACCGAGGTGGACGACACCTCGCTGACGTCGACGCCCGCCGCCTCGGCGAAATCTGCCTGCACCTGCTGCACGACGGCAGGGCTCTGGTCGCCCACCTGCACCCGCAGACGGGTGCCGCTGTCGGAGGTGAGGGTCTGGATCTTCGCGCCATCGGATTCGATGCCGTTGTCGTCGAGGATGTTGCGCACCTCGTCTTCGGTGACCTGACCGGCCGGGACCTCCCACGCGACGCCACCCTCGAAGTCGATGCCGAGGTTGAGGCCGCGGGTGAACAGCGACAGCACGGTCACCACGATGAGGACAGCGGAGATCGTGAGGCCCCACTTGCGCCGACCGTAGAAGTCGATCGCCGTCTCGCCGTGGTAGAGCCGGCCCCACAGACTGCGGCGGACGTGGGTGACGGCAGCGTCGCCGCCGGCCACGGCTGCGTCGGCGGCGCGTTCGGTGGTGATGTTGTGCCGGTGGTTCCCGTGACGGCAGGCTTGATGCCCATCACGCCGCGGCGGGCCATCCAGTCGGTCCGGGCGAGCAGCAGGACCACCGGCCGGGTGAAGAAGTACGACACGACGAGGTCGATGAGAGTCGACAGCCCGAGGAAGAACGCGAAGTTGCGGACCGAGCCGACGGTGAGCCACCACAGGGTGAACGCACCGATGAGCGACACGATGTCGGCGATGAGGATGGTGCGCCAGGCGCCGGTGAAGCCACGCTGCGCGCTGTTGCGCAGCGTGCGACCGCTGCGCACCTCGTCCTTCAATCGCTCGAAGAACACCACATACGAGTCGACCGTGACACCCACCGACACGATGATGCCGGCGACGCCGGCGAGCGACAGGGCGAGGCCCTGGGTTCGCGACAGCAGCGAGATGATCGAGTAGAGCAGCGCTGCCGACACCGAGATGCCGGCGACGACGACGAGGCCCAACGTGCGGTAGTAGAAGACCAGCAGCAGCAACACGAGCGCCACGCCGATGATGCCCGAGATGATCGCGGCGCGCAGCGAGTCCTTGCCCAGCGTGGGCGACACGTTCTGCACCGACACGGTCTCCATGCTCACGCCGAGCGAACCGCTCTTGAGCACGTTCGCGAGGTCGCGCGCCTCGTCCTCGGAGAAGTCGCCGGTGATCTGCACTTCGGTGTTGAACTCGGGCACGTTCACCGACGGGGCCGAGATGATCTCGCCGTCGAGCTCGATCGCGAGACGACGGCTCGGGCAGGTGTCGGTGCCGTTGAAGCACTCACGAGCGAGGGCGTTCCAGATGTCCTCACCGTCGGGACCGTTCCGCAATCCGACGGTGATGCCCCAGCCGCCGTCGATGATCTGCGCGGACGCATTGTTCTCGAACACCTCGCCGGTACCGCCGGCCGGGCCGACGAGGCACTCGCCGCCGCCGCGAAGCGGCAGCAACTGCTGCGTCGTGGGATCGCTCACGACGGGCGTCGTGGTGATCGGGGCGTCGATCGGCACCGCAGCGATGGTGGTGTCGGTGGCGGCGACCGACGAGTCGGTTGCCGAGGTCGTGTCGGTTGCAGCGTCGGTGGTGGGCGTGCTGCTCACTCGACGGCTCGGGCCGGGCGCCGCGGTCGTGTCGGTCGTTCCTGCCGTGCTGCCGCCGGTGGTCGTCCCGGTCGTGCCGGCACCGGAGGGCACCGTGGAGTCGGTGGTCTCGACGCCCTCGCCGACGCATCCCTGCACCGGTCGCAGGTACACCTGGCCGGTGACCTGCACGAGGTCGATGGCCTCCTGCTGGTTCTTCACGCCGGGCAGGTTGACGACGATCGCGTCGCCCTGGCGGATGATCTCCGGCTCGGCGACGCCGAGGCTGTCGACGCGATCGCGGATGCGTTCGACGGCGAGGTCGAGGGTGGCCGGGTCGAATTCACCGACCGGCTGCTGCGTGACGGAGATACCGCCCT
>JBILUM010000599.1:0-2629 GCA_044370995.1 Ilumatobacteraceae bacterium
TCGACCTCGGCGGGCGTCGCACCCGTCAGCGGCATCGCGCCCTCCGGCTCCGCTCCGTTCGGTCCCGCCGGGTGGCCCCCCACGGGTGCCGCCCACGGCGTCTGGGTCACCCCGCCGTCGCCGCCATCGCGAACCCTCGCCGTGCTCGCGCTGATCGCCGGGCTCGTCGCCGTCACCACCGGATGGATGCCGATCTTCTTCGTGCTCGGCGCCGTCGCCGGCATCGCCGCGATCACCCTCGGCATCGTCGCCCGCAGCCGCATCCGCGCCGGTCGCGCCCGGGGATCGGGGATGGCGATCGCCGGTCTGGTGCTCGGGCCCATCGGGCTGGCAACGTGTGTCATCGGTGTGATCCTCACCGGTGCGGTGCTGCGCGAGGTGACCGAGTACACCGAGCCCGGTCCTGTCGACGTGGAGATCACCTCGTGCGCGGCCGAGGGAAGCGCCGTCCGCATCACCGGCACGATCGAGAACCTCGACGACGAGACCCACGACTATTCGATCGTGGTGGAGGTCCTCGACGACGGTGACGTCGTCGAGCGCGACACCGCCGAGCTCACCGCCGTCGCAGCGGGCGAGGTGCGCGACTGGGAGCGGCTGGTCCTCACCCGAGGCAACACGCCGGCGGTTCCCGAATGCGAGATCTTCGCCGTCAACGGACCCTTCCCGTTCGGCATCGACCCCAACCCCTGACCGGCTCGGGCCCGCTGGCAGCTCACCCGATCGATCAGACCGGCCCGATCAGACCGGCACGGTGACGATCTGGATGAACTGCCCGGGCGGGGTCCACCTGCGGAAGGCCGCGGCGACCTCGTCACGGTCGATCTCCTGCGCGACGTAGTACTCGTCGAGGTAGTCGAGGATGTCCGGGTTGCCCGCCGGATCGACCAGCAGCTGCAGCAGCTCGTCGTTGATCGAGTAGTTGTCGATGAAACCCAGCTGCTCGACCACGACCGCCTGAGCGGCCGCGAACTCCTCTTCGGACGGCCCTGCCTGCCGCAGGTCGTCGATCTCGAGCACCACCTGGGTGGCGACCTGGTCGATCAACTCAGGTGACGACGACACCGACACGTACAACTCGGCATTGGGGGTCGCACCGCCGGTGATCTGGAACGACGCCGACGGCGAGTACGTCTCACCGAGTTCCTCGCGGAGCCGCTCGACCAGCCGGTTCGAGAGCACTTCGGCGACGATGAGACCCACGGTGTCGTCGCGACGATCGGCGCTCGCAGGAGCAGTCCACAACGCAGCCACCGACGCCTGATCGCCCTGTCCGGCACGGACCGTCTCGCGCACCACAGCACGAGGCGGTGCGGGCTCGACGAAGTCGGTGCTCTCCACCCTGCCGGTCGCGGGCAACGTGCCCAGGTACCGCCGCGCGAGATCCTCGACGACGTCGACCTCGAAGTCGCCGCTGATCGCGAACACCCAGTCGGACGCGTCGCCGTAGCGGTCGCGCATCACGCGCTCGATGCCGGCTGCATCGACCGTGGCGAGCTGCGCGGGCGTGAGTTCGAGGAACCGCGGATCGTCGTAGCGGGCGTCGAGCAGGGCGACCGCCTGGGCGTACTCGGGGTCCGACGCCGGGTTCTCCGCGAGCGGCACCGCACGTGCCAGATGGTTGTCGAGCGCGACGGTATCGACACGAGGGTCGGACATCAGCAGGTGTACGTACTGGAACAGCGCCTCCATGTCCTTGCTCGCGGCATAGCCGGTCAGCTCCTCGGTGAACACGTTCACCGAGGAGAAGAGGTCGAGCTCGCGGTCGGCCACGAACGCGTCGAAGGCCACGGGATCGATGTCACCGACGCCGCTCTCGTACACGACCTCACCGGCGGCCATGGCGTCGGGCAGGTCGGCCTCGTCGATCGCCGACAACCCGCCGGGGCTCCGCCCGTCGAACTGCAGGTACCCCTCGACGATCGTCGACGGGTTGATCACCACGCGCACACCGTTCGCAAACTCGAGCATCGTCGGCTCGAAGCTCTCGAACGCGGCATCGCCGGCGAGATCCGTCCGGTCGATCTCCTCCACGGGTTCTGGAGCGGTCATCAACGACTCGATCGCCGCAACAACGTCCGCCCGTGGCTCGAGCGGACGCGTGCTCGTCGCCGCCACGATGGCCAGCAGTTCGTCAACGGTCGGGGCCGCTGCGGCCTCGCCGTCGGGGAGCCCGACGAACACGTGCGCCGCGGCGCGCTCCCAGCGATCGACGAAGGCCCACGCGATGGTCTCGGGAGTCGCTCGATCGAGCACCGCCTCGACGAACTCGTACTGCCGCTCATCGGATGCGAGACCCTGGTCGTCGAGGAAGTCGGCGACGAACGCATCGGCGAAGTCGACGTCTTGTCGCGACCCCTGGCCGTCGAGCGCCGCCTGGTTGCTGCTGCGCACCGTGTCGACCGCTCGCGCCACCTCTGCGTCGGTGACGCCGAACCGGCGGACCCGCTCGTACTCGTCGAGGATCGCCGTCACGGAGTCCTCGACCCCGTCACCGGCCACCTCGACGGAGATCTCGGGGGCATCGAGCGGACGCACGTACGAGCTCGAGGTCGCCGCCGCCGAACGGAACGGCGCATCCCCGGCGAGCGCGTCGTCGGACAACCTCGTCGCGATGATGTCGAAGGCG
>JBILUM010000602.1:0-2627 GCA_044370995.1 Ilumatobacteraceae bacterium
TGCACCGAACTGCAGAAGCGTGCCGTCGACAAGTGCCTCCAGCTGTTCGGGGGCTACGGCTACATGACCGAGTACCCGATCGCACGCGCCTACGCCGACGCACGGGTCACCTCGATCTACGGCGGCACCACCGAGGTGATGAAGACGATCATCGCCAAGTCGCTCGGCCTCTAGATCACCCGGCGCTGGCGCCCGTCGCATCGTCGGGGTCAGGGCGCCGGTTCCTCCCAGACGCTCGTGGCGCCCGAATGGCCCGTGAGGTACACCGACACGGTGGCCGTCCCACCGGCCAGGACGGCGAGGATTGCGAGCGCGATGCCCACGTGGCGGGGCCGCTTCGCGACGGCCGTCGCCCGTTCTTCACCGGCGCGAGTGCGCCAGCGGGCGAACAGCACCCATGCGAGGACGACGACGAAGAACAGTGCTGCGAAGAGCCGGGCACCCTCGCCCATCTCGGCGTGGTCGCGCAAGGTGTCCGAGATCGTCTGCCCGGACGCTCTGAAGTCGTCCTCCAGCGCCTCACCGGTGCTGGCTGCCAGCACGGCGGCGACGAAGCCGACGCCCGCCATCCCGGCGACGACCGGGCCGAAGGTTCGCAGCCATCTCGGCCGGATCGCCATCGCGATCACGCCGAGCGTGGCCAAGGGGATGAGCACCACGGGGAGGTGCACCACCAGCGGATGCGCCGGCAGGCCACCGAGTTCGTCGATCATGTCATCGCCCTCAGGTAGTCGATGAGTGAGTCGACCTGCGCGGTGCTGAGCCCGCCGAAGGCCGGCATCTTCCCCTTGCCGGAGGCGATCGTGAGCCGCAGTCGCTGGTCGCCGAGGCTGGCGAGCTTCGGCTGGTCGATGGGGGGCGTGTTGCCCTTGCCCTGGAGCGAGAGCCCGTGACAGCGCGCACACGACCGCTCGTAGACCGCCTGTCCGGGTGACTTGGCGCTGGCGGTCGACGCGGCCGAGGTCTGTCGAGTGGTCTCCTGGGTCGCGCAGGACACGGTGAGGACGGAGGCGGCGACGAAGGCGCACGCGGCGAGCGTGCGGGCGCGTCGAGGATGCTCGCGCGACCTCGCATGAGGGGGGTGGTGAGGCATAGCGTCATCACTGTCATACCCAGCGGGGTATCCGGACAGAGCCCTTGGTCCCACGGCACGACCCGTGTGACGGACGACATGTGCCCGATCGACCGGAGGCGGGACGCCGCGGATCGAGTGCCCTCGAGCGGACACATACCGAGCTGCATGCCGGGGATCGCCGGCGACTTGCGAGCCCCTCGGCCAGAATGCGACCATGATCGTCGACTGCGGTGTGTACGTGAACGGCCGGCGGGTCGACGTCGAGGCTCCGCTGCCCGAGATCCTGTCGACGGCCGTCTCGATGGGTGGCTTCGTGTGGGTGGGTCTGCACGAGCCGAGCCACGGGGAGTTCGACCACGTGGCCGACGCGTTCGGTCTGCACCCGCTCGCTGTGGAGGACTCGGTGCACGCCCACCAGCGCCCGAAGCTCGAGCGGTACGACAACTCGGTGTTCTTCGTGCTCAAGCCGGCGCGCTACGTCGACACCGAGGAGGTGATCGAGGTCGGCCAGCTGATGGTCTTCGTCGGCGAACACTTCGTCGTCACCGTCCGCCACGGCACCACGGCGTCGCTCACCGATCTGCGTGGCTTCCTCGAGGACGATCCCGAACGACTCCGTTGGGGCCCCACCTCGGTGCTGCACGCGCTCGCCGACAAGGTCGTCGACGACTACGCCGTGGTGATGCGCGGACTCGACGACGACATCGACCAGATCGAGGTCGAGGTGTTCAGCGGGCCGAAGGCCGCGCACGCCGAGCGCATCTTCAAGCTCAAGCGCGAGGTGCTCGACTTCCGGCGGGCCATCGCCCCGCTCCAGCCGGCGCTCATCGAGCTCGGTCTCGGTGCCACGCCGATCCACCTCGAGGCGAGCGACTACTTCCGTGATGTGCTCGACCACCTGACGCGGGTGTCGGAGAGCCTCGACGGCCTCGATGCACTGCTCGACAGCGCGCTGCACGCGAACGTCGCCCAGGTGGGCATGCGCCAGAACGAGGACATGCGCAAGATCTCGGCCTGGGTGGCGATCATGGCGATGCCGACGATGATCGCCGGCATCTACGGCATGAACTTCGAACACATGCCCGAACTCCGGTGGAACCTCGGCTACCCGTTCGCGCTCGGACTGATGGTGTCGGCATGCCTGGTGCTCTACCGCAACTTCAAGCGCAGGGACTGGCTCTGACTCGGTCGGGCCACCGACGTTCGCGCCCTTCACGGGGTAGGGTGCCCTTTCGACGACCGAGGAGCCACCGTGCCCGAGAAGTCACCCCAGAAGCCGTCCGCCAAGAAGCCTGGCAAGTCGCTCAAGGAAAAGCGCGACGCCAAGCGTGAGAAGAAGGACAACCGGCCGAAGGGTCTCTGACGGTGAGCGCGAACCCTGCCCTCACCCCCGACGACGCCCCGGACGCGAAGACCCGCCGGTGCTGGCGCTGCCTCCAGCAGTTCCCGCTCGATCCCGCCGAGATCGTCACCGGTCCGGCCCAGTGGTGGGTGTGCGAGCCCTGCCACACCTCCCTCCTCGGCCAGAAGCGCCGCTGACAGGAGTCAGAGG
>JBILUM010000601.1:0-2627 GCA_044370995.1 Ilumatobacteraceae bacterium
TACACGTGGTCCATGGCGAGCAGCTGCTGCAGCGCGTCGACGTTGCGGTTGAAGAACCAGGTGTTGAACAGCTCGTGGCCGTCGCTCGCGATGAGGCGATCGATGACGAGCTCCACCGGGTGCACGCCCGCCTGGGCAGCGAGCTGGGCGATCGACACGCCGCCGGACTCGGCGTAGTCGGGCGACGGTCCGGTGCCGAGCGGATAGATGTGCTCGGGGTCGTACCACATGCCCTTCTCCTTGCCCTCGGCCTCGAGGAGGGCTCGGGTGGCGGGATCCTTCAGGGCTGCCACACGGTCGGCCAACGTGGGCAGCGCGAGCAACGCCTTCCACCGCTTGCCCTTCACCGGCGAGACCTGGGCGAGGCCGCACAGCGACCCGCTCGGACGCGATGCCGATGCCAGCGTGATCCGGCCGACGTCGCTGTTGGTGGCGGCGAGGAACTGGCTCCACATCTCCACACCTGAACCGGCGCCCGGGTTGTTGCCGACGCCACCGGAGAACAGCACATCGCCACAGGCGCCCGCCATCTCGCGCAGGAGCGCGATCTCGTGGCCGGACTTGGTGGCGAAGTCGTTGACCGCCTGGAACAGGCCGCCGCCCGCTGCGTTCATGCCGTCGGCGATCGCCAGGTACTCGTCGATCGGGGCCAGGGTGCCGGGCACGTAGCGACCGTCGGGCACGACGTGCAACAGGATGCGCGACGTGCTGAAGCCGACCGCGCCGCCTGCCACCGACTCCTCGGCGATGGCCCGCATCTGGTCCATCTCCTTCGGCGTCGGCGGCTCGTCGCTCAGCGACCGCTCGCCCATCACGTGGTAGCGCACTGCGCAGTGACCCACCATGCCGACGATGTTGAGCGACGGCTGCATCCGCTGCACCGAGTCGAGGTACTGCGGGTACGTCTCCCAGTCCCACGGCAGGCCGTCGAGGATCGCGTCACGAGGCACGTCCTCGACGCTCTCCATCATCTCGGCGAGGAACACCCGATCGTCGGGGCGCACCGGTGCGAACGTGACACCGCAGTTACCCATCAGCACGGTGGTGACGCCGTGCCATGAGCTCGAGGTCATGAGCGGGTCCCACGCCACCTGGGCGTCGAGGTGGGTGTGGAGGTCGATGAAGCCGGGCGTGACGAGCAGGCCGGCCGCGTCGATCTCGCGGCGGGCGGTCTCTCCCGACAGGTCACCGATGGCGGTGATGCGGTCTCCGTCGACGGCCACGTCGGCGCGGACCCCCTCGGTACCGGTGCCGTCGATGACGGTGCCGTTGCGAATGATCAGGTCGTGAGCCACGAATCCCCCTAGCGAGCTGCGATCGAACGACAGTACCGACCGCGCCTCGACGTGGGTCGACTCAGAGCACCGGCCCGACGCTCGTCACAGGGAGGGGCGCCACGTCGGATCGTGATAGCCGACGCCGGTCGCCTCGACGGCGGCCGCCACCCGGAACGCGGTGAGGTCGTCGTAGGTGCGGCCGACGACCTGTACACCCGTGGGCACCCCGTTGTCGGACCGGCCCGACGGCACGGCCACCACGGGACACCGGCTGAACAGGTTGAACGGCAGGGTCATGCACATCATGATGTGGTGCTTCACGTCGACGCCGTTCACCATGAACGGGCCCTCGATGTACGGGTTGCCCACCTCGAGCCCGTCGGCCGCGATCGTGGGACAGATCACCGCGTCGTACTGCTCGAACAGCTGACCGAGCGGCTCGTACAGGTGGCCCTCGAGCTCGAGGCCCTCGTAGTAGGAGATCTCGCTCGTCATGCTCTTGGCGAACGCACGCGTGTAGTCGTTCAACACATCGCCGTGCTCGGCCTCGACCGCGGCGATGCCCGCGCCCATGATCGCGGCGAAGTGGGCCTGGCCCGCCGCCCAGATCTGGTCGCGGGTCCACGGCAGCGTCACCTCGTCGACGGTGGCGCCGGCAGCGGCGAGCGACGCGCCCACCCGTCGGGTGTTGGCCTCCACCTCGGGCGCGAGCGGCCAGTCGCCGAGGCCGAGGCACAGCGCGATCTTCAGACCGGCGACATCCTGCTGCTCCGCTGGGATCTGCGGTGGGTAGCGCAGCGACACCACGTCACGCGGGTGCGAGCCGGCGATCACGTTCTCGAGCAGCGCCGTGTCGGCCACGCTGCGAGCCATCGGGCCGTCGTGGCAGAACTGATCGAGGTTGTAGGGCGGCAGCGCCGGCACGCGACCGAACGGGGGCTTGAAGCCGACGACGCCACTGAACGAGGCCGGGATGCGGATCGACCCACCGATGTCGCTGCCGGTGCCGAGCGGCGCGTAGCCGGCCGCGAGGGCCGCACCGGTTCCGCCCGAGGAGCCGCCCGGGGCGAAGTCGGTGTTCCACGGGTTGCGGGTGATGCCCCACATCGTCGTGTGGCAGAACGCGGCGCAGCAGAACTCCGGCGTGGTGACCCGGATGTGGATGATGCCGCCCGCGGCCTGGATCCGCTCGATGATCGGATGGTCGAACGGCGCGACCTCGTCGGTGAGCGTCAACGACCCCTGCGTCCACGACCGGCCCGTCATCGGGTGCTCCTCCTTGGCGGCGACCGGCAGGCCCTCGAGCGCACGCGGGCCACCGTGCTTGCCGAGATAGCGCTCGGCGGTGTG
>JBILUM010000043.1:0-9750 GCA_044370995.1 Ilumatobacteraceae bacterium
CAGGTCCAGCGTGGTGTTGTCGAGCTTCAGGCCGACCTCCTCGGCGATGACCTGACCGCCAGTGAGGACCGCCATGTCCTGCAGCATCGCCTTGCGACGCTCACCGAAGCCCGGGGCCTTGACGGCCAGCGACGAGAAGGTGCCGCGGATCTTGTTCACGACGAGCGTGGCCAGGGCCTCGCCCTCGACGTCCTCGGCGACGATCAGGAGCGGCTTGCCCCCCTGCATGACCTTCTCGAGCACGGGGACCAGGTCCTGGACCGACGAGATCTTGCCGTTGACGAAGAGGATGTAGGGGTCGTCCAGGACGGCCTCCTGGCGCTCCATGTCCGTCACGAAGTACGGCGACAGGTAGCCCTTGTCGAACTGCATGCCCTCGGTGAACTCGAGTTCCATGCCGAAGGTGTTCGACTCCTCGACGGTCACGACGCCGTCCTTGCCGACCTTGTCGATGGCGTCCGCGATGACCTCGCCGATCTTCGGGTCGGCCGCCGAGATGGCAGCGACCTGAGCGATCTCGGACTTCTCGTCGACCTCCTTGGCGGAGCCGGCGATGGCCTCGACGGCGGCGGCCACGGC
Source organism: Ilumatobacteraceae bacterium (assembly GCA_044370995.1). GTDB lineage: Bacteria > Actinomycetota > Acidimicrobiia > Acidimicrobiales > Ilumatobacteraceae > VFMC01. Next base: position 580 of record JBILUM010000043.1, read on the forward strand.
GGCCTCGATGCCCCGCTTCACGCCCATCGGGTTGGCGCCGGCGGCCACGTTGCGGAGACCCTCGCGCACCAGGGCCTGAGCCAGCACGGTGGCGGTGGTGGTGCCGTCACCCGCGACGTCGTTGGTCTTGGTGGCGACTTCCTTCACCAGCTGGGCGCCCATGTTCTCGAAGGGATCGTCGAGCTCGACTTCCTTCGCGATGGACACGCCGTCGTTGGTGATGGTCGGTGCGCCGAACTTCTTGTCGAGGACGACGTTGCGGCCCTTCGGCCCGAGCGTGACCTTGACCGTGTCGGCCAACTTGTTCACGCCGGCTTCGAGGGCGCGACGCGCCTCGTCATCGAACTTGAGTTGCTTCGCCATGTGGGGTCAGCTCACTTCTCGACGATCGCGAGCACGTCACGACTGGTGAGGATCAGGAGATCCTGGCCGTCGATCGTGACCTCGGTGCCGCCGTACTTCGAGTACAGCACGGTGTCGCCGACCTGGACGCTGAGCGGGGTGTGCGCGCCCTTGTCGTCGCTCCAGCGGCCGGGGCCGACGGCGATGACGGAACCCTGCTGGGGCTTCTCCTTGGCGGTGTCGGGGATCACCAGACCGGACGCAGTGGTCTGCTCGGCCTCGTTGGGCTTCACGACGATGCGATCGTCAAGCGGCTTGAGTGACATGGTGCAGGCCTCCATTGGCTTGTACACGTGGTGGTACGGGGTTTGTTCTGAACGGTGGACGGCCGTTAGCACTCGACCGTCGCGAGTGCCAAGGTTACGCGCTCGACCCACCCGTTAGCAACCGGGAGGCGAGAGTGCTAACGCCTCGTCCGGGTTCCCACCACGGGGTACGGGTGGAACAATGGGGGTGTGCCGCCGGAACCGGGTCTCATCGAGTTCCTCCCGCCGGACGAGCGCGCCTTCGGCCCGGCCGACGGGGTCGGTGGCCCCGGCGAGGTCTTCGTCGGCTTCGACGGCGACGCCTGGGACGACTCCGACGACGACGAGCCGGCGTCGCGATGGCTCCCCGTGCTGGCCGGGATCGCGGTGGTGGGCCTGCTCGTCGGTGGGGTGGTCGCCGCCGCTCCATGGACGGGTGACATGGACGCGGTGCCACCGGCCACAACGGCCACAACGGCCACAACGGCCACCACGGCCACAACGGCCACCACGGCCACGCCGACCACGCTCGTCACCCCCGCACCGCTCACGACCGCGACGGCTCAACCGGTCGATCCGTCGCGCACCGGGTGGCTCCTCGACCCCGTGCCCACCGGACTCACCGCCGCGTTCTTCGCCCGGGGTGACGAGCGGATCGACGATTCGATCGGCTGGGGCGAGGTGTGGGCCGAGCCCGACGCGACCAGAACCACCGGCCGTTGGTTCTCGGTCCTCCTCGAACCGTTCGCCTCGTGGGATCCGACCACACCCGAGTGGTTCCGGGTCGATGTCGGCGGCCGGGACGGGTACGCATCGGTCGACCCCGACGGCGTGGTGTCGCTGTCGTTCGACGCAGGCCAGATCGATGCGTCACGCCTCGTGACGATCGACGCGTTCGGGATGGGCCTCACCCGCATGATCGAGCTCGCCGACTCGATGAGCATCCTCGACGACCGACCGCAGCTCGTCGACGACCGGCCCGCGTTCACCCCCGACCTACTCGCGGGTCTCGAGCAGGTCGCGGCCGCCCGCACCGACATCGAGCTCACCACCCGTGCCGTGCTCGGCGGCCCGCCGCGCACGAGCGCCTTCTACGCCGGACCCGACCGCTTCGACGTCACGATCGTGCAGGAGCAACCCGCCGACCTCGACGACCCGCAGCTGCTCGCCCTCGCGACCACGGCCATCCCGCTCGCGGACGGCTGGGGGCCCCAGGAGGGCTTCGACGGCGAGGGGCTCACCGTGGGCCGGCGCACGATCGACGGGTTCGACATCGTCGTGGCGCGCTGGCAGGAGGACGACACCGCCGTCTCGCTGCTCACCACCGGCGACCTGATCGACCTGCTCGCGACGATCCCCGATGTGCAGTTCGTGTCGGCGGAGGACTGGGCCTCGGCCGAGCGCAGGGCGCGCAACGTCGCGTTCCCGCAGACCAGCGAACCTCGCACGCCGCCCGGCATCACCATCGGCAGCGGCACCCTCGCCGATGGCGCGGCGACGGTCTGGTCTGTGCTCCACTGGGCGTCGAACGACGAATGGTCGGTGCGCGTCGGCGACGAGACCTACGAGGGCACGCTCCGCCTCCCGGCGATGACGATCACCCCGGTGACGGTGGGCCCGGCCACGTTGCTGATCGCCCGGTCGACCGAACCGGGGTCGCTCCAGATCGAGGTCGCCGATGCCGACGGGCAGGTGTTCGGACTCCGTGCAACGGATCTCGTGTCTGGTGCGTCGACAGATGATGTGGAACAGGTGTGGTTCGGCGCGCTCGCGCTCGACGGCATGAGCACCGTCGACGGCACGCGTTCGGGCAGCTTCGTCGGCAGCTTCGTCGGCAGCTTCGAGGCGCAGGTCGTCGCTCTCGACGGCACCGTGCTGCACCGGTTCGCTCCGTGGGAACCCGATGCGGGCGTGGCCGACGCGGAGGTGGGCCGGTGATCGAGTTCCTGCCACCCCGTGACGGCGCGTTCGGTTCGGGCGAGGAGGTCGACTTCGTCGGCTTCGACGGCGACGACGAGGGTGGCTTCGACGACGAGCCGCCGCGCTCGCGCTGGCTCACCGCGCTGGCCGTGGTCGGCGTGACGGCACTGCTCGCAGGCGGCGTGATCGCCGCGGCGCCGTGGGACGGCGAGGAGGTGGCGACGCCTCCGACGACCGTGCCCGCACCGACCACCACGACGCCCCGACCGACCACCACCGTCGCTCCCGAGCCGACCCTGCCACCCGGCTACGACACGAGTCCTCCGGGGATGCTGCTCGCCGGGTCCTCGTCGTTCCAGCTCGCGGGCGCGCAGTCCGACCAGGGGTACTTCTCGGTCGGCGACCCGTTGGAAGTGTGGATGTCGCCCGACGCTGCCCGCGCGAGCGGCCGTTGGGTCGTCATCGACTCGCGCGAGCAGATGGGCGGTTTCCAAACCCTTCGCAAGGGTGCTGTCCGCATCGACGTGGGCGGGCGCCAGGCACTCATGACCGTCGCGACCGACGGCGTCGTCGAGGTGACGCTCCCACCGACAGATGGCGTGGCGTTCGCGATCACCACGTTCGGCCTCGAGCTCACCGAGATCGCCCGCATCGCCGCCACCATCGCCATCGATGCGCGCGGCATCGACCACGGCGATCTGCTCGACCCGGGCGGGCCGTTCGACGGGCTCGAACTGCGCGCCGCCGAGAACATCGATTGGTACCCGTGGGGCGGCGTGGTGGGGACGCCCGACGCCTGGAGCTACTTCGTCGACACTGCCACGGGTCTGTGGGTACAGGTCACCGTCGACCGACCGACGCCCACCGAACGACTCCTCACCGACCTGGTGGCGGCGGTGCCGGTCGATGTCGCCGCGCTCGACCCCGACGAGCTGGCCGTTCTGGCGGTACTCACCGACCGTGTCGCCGACCCCAGCACGATCGTCGTCGCCACCGATTCGAGTGAGACGGCGTTCAGCGTCGTGCGGTTCGGGCTCCCCGACGGCCAACTGGTGACGGTGTCGAGCACGGCCGACCTCAGCGACGCACTCGGTCTCAGTGCGCTCCTGGAGCTGGCCGAGCCGGACGCGTGGCGGGACGCCTCGATCGAGACGATGAACGGCCCGGGCGTGGAGTTCGAGTCGGAGCCACCCACGTACATCGGAGCCGGCGGCCTCGGGATGGATCGCTGGACCGCGCAGATCGACCAGACCTGGTTCTCGATCAGCGCGAACGAGTACTACTTCAGCAGCCAGTTCGAACCGGTGAGCGGGCCGACGGTCACGGCGTATCGCTCGCTCGAGCGCGCCTTCCTCCTCCTGACGAACACATGGCCGAACGACGGGCTGCGGGTCATCGTCGAACAGCCAGGGCTCGAGCCGCAGGAGGTCGACCTGCGCCAGGTCGGCGACACCCCGGTGTACGCGCTGGCGGCGGAGATCGACGGCGACCTGCCGGTGACGATCTCGTGGTTCGACCTCGACGGCGCGCCCGTCGAGGGGCCGGCGTCGGTGCCGTGATCGAGTTCCTCCCACCCCGCGACCACGCGTTCGGCGAGGCCGACGCGGCCGACTTCGTCGGGCTCGACGGCTCCGACGACACAGCCTTCGAGGACCAGCCGCCGCGGTCTCGGTGGCTCACCGTCCTCGCCGTGGTGGGCGTGACCGGCCTGCTCGCAGGAGGTGTGCTCGCGGCAGCGCCCTGGGAATCCGACGAGACGGCAGCCGTGGCGCCACCGACGACGGTCGATCGGGCGGCCGATCCTCCGGCCGACGCACCGGTGGCGGTCGACGAGCGCACGATCCCCGATCTGGCGACCGGGACGCCCGGATGGCTCCCCCGCTCGACCTCGCGCTTTGAGCTGGCCGGCGCCGCCTCCAACAGTGATGTCGTTCCGGGCGGGGAAGCGCTGTTCATGTGGACGTCGGTCAACGCCACGCGCACGAGTGGCCGGTGGGTGGTCGTCGATCAACGCGGCGCCGGAGCCTTCCCCGATCTGATGCGCGACGCCACGGCGATCGACGTCGGTGGGATGACGGGACTGATCGCCGAGTCCGACGACGACGTGGTCGAACTGCGCGTGCGCCCTTCGGCCGGCGACGACTACGCGGTGATCGCGTTCGGGCTCGGCCTCGACGAGGTGCTCGCCGTCGCCCGTGCCGTCGAGAGCAGCACCGGTGACATCGCGGTGCCCGACGCATGGACACTGCCGGACGGTGCACCGGTCGACGGCGTCTCGTTCGTCCTCGACGGACAGGTCGACTGGGGTCCTGGAGCGCTCCGATCACATCCGTCCGATGCATGGGCGACGTTCGTCGACCCGACGACGCGTGAGTGGATCAACGTCTCCCGGTCCGCACTCACGATCGACACGATCCTCGTCGACGAGTACCTCCTCCGGGCGCCGATCGATCTCGACACCATCGACCGGCCGACACGTGCGCTGCTCGCGCAGATGTCGTCGCAGGGCCGCACCGTCGAACTGTTCGCCAGCCCCACCGACGCCGGCATCGTCGGCGCCCGATGGTTCGACGGCACCGGGCTGGAAGTCGTGGCCGCCGGCGGGGTGGCCGTGGCCGATCTCGTCGGGTTCGTGGCCGGTCTCGAACCCGCCTCCACTGAGGCCTGGGCCGACGCCCTCGCCCTCGACGACGCGCCGTCCTGGCCGCCGCCGACCGAGGTGAGCAGCGCCCCCGGCGGCACCTGGACGGCGAGCGCCAACAGCGCCTGGTACGTGCTGCAGAGCGCCGACTCGTGGGCGAGCGGCACGTGGCCGCCCGGACCGGGACGGACGGTCACCACCTTCCGCAGCTTCGACGACGCCTTCGTCCTCGTCACCGATGCGGGCGGTACAGCGCAGTCGGTGCTGGTCACCCAGCCGTCGGGGAGCCAGAAGACGGGACTCACACCGATCGACGGCAGCGAGCGCTCCGCAGCGGTGGTGCGGATCGCGCCGGACGAGCCGTTCGAGGTGACCTGGCACGACGAGGCCGGACAGCCGCTCGCCGCCGGCTGACACCATCTGGCAGCACGGACCGTCCGTCCGGGTTCCCACGCGCGGACGCAGGTGGGACAATGCACGGGTGCCACCGACACGCGAGCCCGACCCGTCCGGTCGCAGGTCGCGAGACGGTGCCGACGCCATCGAGTTCCTCGCTCCCGACGCTCGCGCGTTCGGCGATGTCGAGACCGATGCCCACGCCGGCACCTTCGCCGGCTTCGACTCGACCGACTGGGACGACGCCGAGGCCGACCGCGCACCCCGGTCGCGTTGGGCACCCGCGCTCGCCGGGCTCGCCGTGGCCGGTCAGCTCGCCGGCGGGGTGATCGCCGCTTCGCCCTGGTCGGCCGACGACACCGGCGCTGCGCCCACCACCGTCTCGAGCACGCCCCCGACGTCGATCGCCGCGATCGACCCGGAACCGGCGGGCACGCTCGTGGTCGCCGAGCTCGGCGTCGAGGGCTGGGTCTTCGATCCACCCGTGGCCGGCCTCACCGCGGTGGCCTTCGCCCAGGACCCCGAAGGCGACGATCAGAACACGGCCGCCGGCCGGAACGGCTGGGCGGAGGTGTGGGCGACAGACGGGGCGACGCGCACGTCAGGCCGGTGGTTCTCGTCGACGCTGCGTCCCGGCGGCGAACTCGAGCCGTTCGCGTTCGGGTGGGCAGCGGTCGATGCCGACGGTCGGCAGGCGATGGCGCGCCGCGATCGCGACGGCGTGCTCGAGCTCCGTGTCGCGCCGAACGCCGACGACCTCGGTGCCGGCGAGTTGGTCGCGATCCAGTCGTTCGGCTTCTCGTTGCCAGAGGCGATCGGGCTCGCCACCTCGATCGTGAACACGGCCGGCGGCCCGCCGGTCACCGCCCCGGGCGACGACGGCGTCGCCCGGTGGTACGACGGGCTGACGATGGTGGCGGCGCGTCCGTCCTCCGACGATCTGGTCGACCTGGTGCTCGTCGGCGGGTCGTCGACGAGCACCGTGTTCTACGCCGGACCGGGACGACGTGACGTCTCGCTGCTCGAGCGCCGGTCGGTCGACGCGATCGAACCCGCGCTCGCCCGCCTGGCGTTCACACCCACACTCGCGATCGACCCCACCACGGCCTTCGACGGGTTCGTGCCCGACCGGTTCGAGACCGGCACCCGCTCGATCGACGGCATCGACGTCAACGTCGTGCGCTGGTCGGTCGGCGACGACGACGTGTGGCTGCTGACCACCCTGTCGTCGGGCGTGCTCCCAGCGATGCTCGACGACGCCCGCCGAGTGACGCGCGACGAGTGGGCGAGCGCTCGCGACGAGGCCGAGCGGGCCGAACCGGGCGCATGGGCGCTCCCCGAGGACGAGGAGATCCCGGTGGCGATCGCCGATGGCACCACCGCCACCGGCACCGAGTGGGTGCTCGCGGCAGGACCCCGATCCGGGCAGATCGTGCTGAAGGTGCCGGGCATCGGTTCCGTCGACACCTCGTTCGATGCCCTCGTGGGTGTGGCCAGGGACGGGGCGGTGGGCACGATGGTCGTCGACGGTTCGACGTTGGTCCTCGCCGCGATCGACCAGGAGGGTGCCACGTTGCGCGTTCGCATGGCCGACGGGACCGAACGCACCACGACGCTCACGCCGTTGCCGCCGGACGACGACCCGCCGACCGAGCCCGGCCGACTCGACCCGTCGTTCTGGACCTCGTGGAGCGGCGCCCAGGTGGGTGTCGTCATGGTCGACCCGGAGCAGGTGGCGCTCGGTGCCTACGTCGCCGAGGTGCTGGCCGACGACGGGACCGTGGTGGCGACGCTCGACCTGTTCGCCGCCCCGTGACCCGGACCCCGCTGAGGAGACAGGCTCAGAGCAGTTCGGCGCCCACTCGTCGGGCCAGCTCGACGAGCTCGGCGAGCGGCAGGCCGATCACGTTGCTGACACTGCCCTCGACACCGGCGACGAACACGCCGCCGGCGCCCTGCAGGGCGTAGCCGCCCGCCTTGTCGAACGGCTCGCCGGTGGCGATGTACCACGCTGCGGTCGCCTCGTCGATCGGCGCCACGTCGACCGCGGTCGACACCGCCGCTGTCGCCGACCGGTCGTCGAGCCGCACGGTGACACCGGTGTGCACGTGATGCCGCCGGCCCGAGATCGCGGCGAGCATCGAGCGCGCCTCGGCCTCGTCGGCGGGCTTGCCGAAGATCGCTCCGTCGACGTCGACGGTGGTGTCGGCCGCGATCACGAGCGTGCCGGCCGGTACGGGAACCGCGGCCGCCTTCTCGATGCTCAGCCGTTGCACGTAGTCGAGCGGCGGTTCGCCGTCGCGCACCGACTCGTCGATGTCGGCGGCGCGGATCGCGAACGCGAGGCCGAGCTGCTCGAGCAGCTCGCGCCGTCGCGGCGAGCCCGACGCGAGCACGATCGGCGGGCGACCCGAGCCGGCGGTGGACACCTCAGCCACCGCTGAGCGCCATGACCTCGCCGTCGTCGGGGACGGTGAGGTCGTCGAGATGGTCGAGGTAGCCGTTCGGCAGTGCGACCCGGATGGGGCCGTTGGTGTGGCCGCGGCGGATGCGCTCGCCGCCCTCCACGATCCGCGTGTCGGGATCGACACGGGCGATGAGGTCTTCGAGCTCGCCGATCGTCGACACCATGCCGAACTCGCGCCGCATGTCGCCACCCACCGGGTAGCCGGTGAGGTACCACGAGGCGTGCTTGCGGAAGTCGCGCATCGCGACCTGCGGGCCGAGGTGCGGCAGCAGCAACGTGGCGTGACGGTGCATGACCGCGCACGCCTCGCCGAGTGTGGGTGACGCCGGCACGGGTCGACCGTTGAGCGCCTCGACGAGGTCGCGGAACAACCACGGCCGCCCCAGGCAGCCACGGCCGATCACCACGCCGTCGCACCCGGTGCGGCGCATCATCTCGACGGCGTCGGACGCCTCCCAGATGTCGCCGTTGCCGAGCACAGGGATCTCGGGCACGGCAGCCTTCAGCTCGCCGATCGCTTCCCAGTCGGCCGTGCCGGCGTAGTGCTGTTCGGCGGTGCGGGCATGGAGTGCGATCGCAGCGATGCCCTCCTCGGCTGCGATGCGGCCCGTGCTCACGAACGTGAGCAACGAGTCGTACAGGCCCTTGCGGAACTTGGCCGTCACGGGCACGCCATAGGGCGAGGCTGCAGCGACCGCAGAGCGCAGGATCGCCCGCAGGAGGTTGGGCTTGGCCGGCACCGCCGCGCCGCCGCCCTTGCGGGTGACCTTGGCCGCCGGGCAGCCGAAGTTCATGTCGACGTGGTCGACGCTGCCGCGGGCGCACAGCTTGCGGATGGCCTCGCCGATCATCACCGGGTCGCTGCCGTACACCTGGAGGCTGCGCGGCTGCTCGTCGGGTGCGAACGTCATCATCCGCTCGGTCTTCGCGTTGCCGTGCACCACCGCGGTGGCCATCACCATCTCGTTGACGTAGATCAACCCCGGTGCGAACTCGCGGCACATCGTGCGGAACGGCGCGTTGGTGACACCCGCCATGGGTGCCAGCACCACCGGCGCCGCCGGGGTGAACGAACCGATCCGCAAGTTCCGCAACTCCGT
>JBILUM010000603.1:0-2617 GCA_044370995.1 Ilumatobacteraceae bacterium
TCAGCCGCGGAGGAGATCGTCGAGCGCCGCGAGTTGGCGATCGGCGGGCCACGACTCGGGGTCGAACAGCGCCTGGATCGCGACGCCGTCGACGGCCGCGATGAAGCGCTCGGCGACGACGACCGCATGCTCGCCGTCGGCGATGCCCGCCCGTTCCACCTGGCGCGCGACATGGCCCCGGAACTCGCGGTACGCGTCGCGCTGGGCGTCGGCCAACTCGTCGTCGCCGGCGGCCTGGGCGCAGAACGCCACGGTGACCATCCAGTGCCGACGTCGGTCGTCGTCGACGGGCAGTGCGCCTTCGAGGGTGGCGCGCAGCTGCGACACCGCATCCGGTGGACGTTCTGCCCGTTGCGACCGCCGCCCGGCCAGCGACGCCTGGAAGGTGCACAGCAGGAGCTCGCGCTTGTCGGCGAAGTAGTGGGTGAGGCTGCCCGTGCTGAGGCCGGCCTCGGCGGCGACCTCGCGCATCGTGGCTGCACCGATGCCGGCGCGGGCGATCAGGCGGGCTGCGGCGTCGGTGAGCTCGACGCGGCGTTCCTCGACGTCCACGAACCTCGGCATACGTGCTTGATCCTAGTACCACCGTTGTATAACATTCGTTCTACTTCGACTCGTGTTGTCGCACCCATCCGGTTCGCGCCGGTGACTGCTCGGGTCGGACACGTCCGTTTTCTGGCCAGGGGGTACTGCCACAATGGTTCACGTCGCATCTCGCGGAGACGTCCCGGTTCGTCTCGGTCCCGGGGTCAAGAACGTCCCCGACTACGGGCCGAGCAAGATGAGTGTCGAGTGCTACCGCGACCCGGTCCAGTTCGAACTCGAGCGCGAGAAGGTGCTCACCAAGAGCTGGATCATCGCCGCTCGCTCCGAGCAGCTGAAGGAGCCGGGCGACTGGCACAGCTACGAGGGTCACGGCGAGACCGTGGTCATGACCCGGCAGCCCGACGGCAGTGTGGCGGCGTTCCACAACGTCTGCCAGCACCGCGGCCCGTCGTTCGTCCCCGAGTGGAGCGGCTGTGGCGCGCGCCGGTTCACCTGCCCCTACCACGGCTGGGTGTACGACACCACCGGCAAGCTGGTCGGCCTGCCCGAACGGCAGGACTTCAGCGAGGAGCACCTGCGCGACGTGCGGGCGCCGGCGGTCGCCGCCGACGAGTGGGGCGGCTTCGTGTGGATCAACATGGCCGGCCCCGGCAAGTGCGTGTCGCTGCTGGAGTGGATCGGCGAGGAGATCGCGGCCGACCTCGGCCAGTTCAAGATGGAGGACATGGTCCTCCACGACCTCATCGAGTGGGACGTCCCAGTCAGCTACAAGGCGATCGTCGACGGCTTCAACGAGATCTACCACACGATCGAGCTGCACCACGTCTCACCGGAGTTCGTGAAGTCGGCTCGCGACACGTCGTTCATCATCCTCGACCGCGACGCCCAGACCGAGGCCGGCCCGCGCCCCACGAACTACATGTGCTTCGTCCCCCGGCCCGACACGCGCGACCTGCTCGAAGAGGACTGGGACCACCACAAGTACGCGATCTGCCACTACGTGGTGTTCCCGAACACCGTGTTCAACTGCAACCCCGAGCACATCCAGGTGTTCAACCCGATCCCGATCGACGTCGACCGCACCAAGTTCCTCACCTGGCAGCTGATCTACCCGGGCGACCGCAACGACCCGGAGTACGAGAAGTACTTCCAGCGGATGAGCAAGCACTGGGAGGGCCTCAAGGTCGTCGTCGGCGAGGACATCGGCATCTACGAACAGCTGAAGCGCACCAAGCGCTCGAGCGCCTACACCGAACACATCCTCAGCGAGCGTGAGTGCAAGCTCGCCCACTACCACGAGCAGATGGCGAAGATGATCCAGGACTGAGCGTCAGCGCTTGCGGACAATGATGCTGCCGACGCTGTAGCCCGCGCCGAAGCTGCAGATCACGCCGAGGTCGCCCGAGGCGAGGTCGTCGCGGTGACGGTGGAACGCGATCACCGAACCGGCCGAGCTGGTGTTGGCGAACTCGTCGAGCACCACCGGGGCCTCGTTCTCGTCGGGCACCCGGCCGAGCACGCCCTTCGCGATGAGCTGGTTCATCTTCAGGTTCGCCTGGTGCAGCCAGAACCGGCGCACGTCCTGCGCGTCGAGTTCGAGTGCGGCGAGATGGTCCTTGATGTGTGCCGACACCATCGGGCACACCTCCTTGAACACCTGCTGGCCGCGCTGGCGGAAGATCAGCTCGTGCGGGTCGCGGTCGACACCGGGGCGGGCCTCGCTCGAGTTCAGGAAGCCGAAGTCGTTGCGGATGTTGTTCGAGAACTGGGTGGCGAGCTTGGTGCCGAGCACCTCCCAGGTGTCGTCGACGACCGCATCGTCGGCTCGCTCCATCACCACGGCGGTGCACGCGTCGCCGAAGATGAAGTGGAAGTCGCGCAGCTCGAAGTTGTTGTGGCCCGAGGTGATCTCGGGGTTCACGACGACCACGCAGTTGGCCGTACCACTGCGCAGTGCGTCGGCGGCCGCCTGCATCGAGAACGTCGCCGAACTGCACGCGACGTTCATGTCGTACGCCCAACCGCCGGCGCCGATCGCGTCCTGCAGCTCGATCGACACGGCCGGATACGC
>JBILUM010000604.1:0-2598 GCA_044370995.1 Ilumatobacteraceae bacterium
TTTCCGTGTGACCCTGGTGGAGCGGCGCGACAAGCGGGCTGACCTGCTGCGATTCGGTGTCCGGGGCCTCGGTGCCACCGATCGGGCGGAGGTCGTCGCCGCCGACGCCGAGCAGGTCGTGCGGCGGTCGCCTGCTGCATTCGACGTCGTCTCGGCTCGGTCGTTCGGCCCACTGCTCGAGGTGATGCGACTGGCTGCACCGTTGCTCCGACCCGGCGGGTGGCTCATCGTCAGCGAGCCACCGGACGGGACCCCACGCATCGATCCCGGCGAGGTCATCGCGCTGGGGATGGTCGACGGTGGCCAGGTCCGTGGTCCGGCGGGAGCGGTGCACCGTTGGCGATCACGACCGGTCGACTGAACGCGGGCCTCGGGGCCGATCGCCGCTCCGGCCGTCGGCGCAGGCTCGCCTCGGCGGCCCCGACCAGGATCGATCACGTGCCGGGACGTCTCTCCGTTGTTCACACGGACAGGTCGGCGTGCTGCGTGAGCACCGGTGCGGCCCCCTTTCTTGCATCGCCCCGGTTCCACGTGGAACCAGGGGCCGTTCGCTGGCTTGACACGGCATCCCATGGTTCCACGTGGAACAGAACAGCGATCGGTCGATGCGGGGTGCTGTTCAACATGTTCCACGTGGAACGCCGGGCCCGACGACGCGCGGCTCTCTGCACGGCATCACCGGGCGGCAACTCGTGTACGTGGCCGACCGAGTCAGCCTGCCTAGAGCGTTCCGCACGTGCGGTACTCACTGATCGCGCATCGTGCTCAGCGACCTCGGCCGGCGGCGCACCTCCTCTGCTCGTTCTCCCCTCATTCCGCGGATGGTGTTCCACGTGGAACAACGGTCAGCCCGATCCGTGATGTCGAACCAGCACCTGCGGTGACGCGGTCTGCGTGCAACGTATGGCGCTGACGGTTTCGGGCCTGACCCCCACCCGGCCCGCCGAGCACTCGTCGACGGTCGTGCCAGCAGGTGCCGCGTGGAGCATGACGCTCGAGGGAATTCTCGCCGTGCTGTCGGTGCAGGTGATCCGGGCACCCATGTCGTTCCACGTGGAACCATCCGGTGACCGCCCTTCGCTGGTGCCTGATCCACGGTGATGCACCTGCGATCGGGGGCCCGGTGCTGAGTCGTCGAGATCATCGGCGGTTCCACGTGGAACATCCCGCTTGCCGATCCCCGGTCAGCACACCCTGCTCGGAGCCGCCATGTCGGCGATGCGGGCCTGGTGACCAGGTGCGATGCGTCTCGTCGATCAGGCCGACCTCCTCAGCGACTCGGCCACCGGCCCGACGGATGCGCTGACAGTCGGCGAGAGGCGGCGCACGAGAGAAACACCTGCGTGCGATGATTGTTGCTATCCTGCTGGCGTAGCAGATGCACGTGCCAGGGGGCCAGGTCGACCCGATCGCCCGTCAAGACGTCGACGTGCTGCCATCCGCCGACCAGGAGCTGAGGTCTTCATGTCACTGAGCGAGTCGATTGATTCGGGGGATCCGAGCAGTGGTATCTCCCCGGACACGCCGAGCGTCTCCACTGGTCGCCCGTTGCCCCGGGTGATCGCCGTCGCCAACCAGAAGGGTGGGGTCGGCAAGACCACCACCACCGTCAACCTCGGTGCATGTTTGGCCGAGCTGGGGTTCCGCACCCTCGTCATCGACCTCGATCCGCAGGGCAATGCCTCGACCGGACTCGGGATCGAGAATCGCGGCCTCGAGACCTCGATGTACCACGTCATCATGCACGAGGTACCGCTCGAGGACTGCGTGGAGCCGTCGGCGGTCAAGAACCTGTTCGTGGCGCCGGCGAGTCTCGACCTTGCAGGTGCGGAGATCGAGCTCGTCCCGGCCTTCAGCCGGGAGAACCGGCTCCGCCGTGCCATCGAAGCGGTGCTCGACGACTACGACTACGTCCTCATCGACTGTCCGCCGTCGCTCGGGCTGCTGACAGTGAACGGCCTCAACGCCGCGAGCGAGGTCCTGGTCCCGATTCAGTGCGAGTACTACGCACTCGAAGGCCTGGGACAACTCCTGCGCAACGTCGATCTGGTGAAGCGCAACCTCAACCCCAAGCTCGAGGTCAGCACGATCGTCTGTGTGATGTACGACGCTCGGACCAAGTTGGCCGACCAAGTGGTGAAAGAGGTGCGCGAGCACTTCGGTGACAAGGTGTGCCGCACGGTGGTGCCGCGAACGGTGCGCTTGTCGGAGGCCCCGTCGTTCGGGCAACCGATCATCACCTTCGATCCCACGTCCCGAGGCGCAGTGGCATACCGCGAGGTGGCAAAGGAGGTGGCCCGTGGCTCGTCCGAGCGGATTGGGTAAGGGGCTCAGCGCACTCATCCCGACGACACCGGTCGCGTCGACCGGCACGTCGGGCGACGGTGACGCGGGTGACGGGGGACCGGAGGGTGCCCGACTCGAGGAACTCCCGATCGATGCGATCGTCCCGAACCCGAACCAACCCCGCGTGCACTTCGACGAGGAGTCGTTGTCCGACCTGTCGTCGTCGATCCGCGAGTTGGGTGTGCTCCAACCGATCCTGGTGCGTCCGGTGGGTGCCGGCTACGAGCTGCTCGCCGGCGAACGCCGCTGGCG
>JBILUM010000606.1:0-2590 GCA_044370995.1 Ilumatobacteraceae bacterium
GCACGACGGGACCGACAGCGACGAGCTGCTCAACCGCGCCGACCGGGCGCTCTACCGTGCCAAGGCCGACGGCCGAGGTCGCGTGCTGCGCTACGACTCGACCTTGGACGAGACGGACAACCAGCGGCGCCATCTCGAGCAGGAGTTGCTCGATGCGGTCGAGCAGCGGCAGTTCGTCGTCCACTATCAGCCCATGGTCGAGGCCGACACCGACGGCCTCGTCGGATTCGAAGCGTTGGTCCGTTGGCAACACCCGACCCGCGGCCTCGTGCTGCCCAGCGAGTTCATTCCTGTCGCCGAGGAGACCGGCGTGATCGTCGAGATCGGCGACGTCGTGCTCGAGGAGGCCTGTCGGGCAGCGGTCACGTGGCAGGACCCGATCCGGATCGCCGTGAACCTCTCGGCTGTGCAGGTGGCCCAGACCGACCTGCCGCAGCGCATCGAGTCGATCCTGCGCACCACGGGTCTCCCCGGTGACCGGCTCGAACTGGAGTTGACCGAGAGCGTGCTCCTCGATGCGAGCCCTGCGACGCTCGCTCGTATCGCGATGATCCGGCAGCTCGGCGTGCGTGTCGCGCTCGATGACTTCGGAACCGGGTACTGCTCACTCTCGTATCTGCAGGTGTTCGCCTTCGACAGGATCAAGATCGACCGGTCGTTCGTGGCCGAACTGGAGACGCGTCCGACCTGTCTCGCCATCATCCGTGCCGTCACGCAGCTTGCCAAGAGCCTGGGGATGAAGACGACCGCCGAAGGCGTCGAGACGCACCGACAGGCCGAACTGCTCGCCCGGCTGGGTGTGACCGAACTCCAGGGCTTCCTGCTCGGACGGCCGGAGCCGGAGGCGGTGGCCACCGCCCGCGCCCGGGAAGCACGGCAGCCGACTCCGCTCTTGCGCACCTGATCGATCCACGGATCGTGGCCCGTCAGCCGTGGGCTGACAGCCACGACGCTCAGCCGGTCCCCGGCCCTCCGGAACGTCAGCGACCCTTCCCGGTTTCTCGGGGATGCGAACAAGACGCGAACAGGATTGACATTCGGGACCGAACCCGAGGAGATCGTCGAATGGCGGGTTCGCCAGTGTCCCTGCACAGCGGTGGCCGTTCGCTCGATCTCTACGTCGGTCGGAGCTCGACCGTGTCGGTGTGTGAGACGGCGTCGTGGAGGGAGCGGCGGAGCCACTGGTGGGGTGGGTCGTGGTGGTGGCGGCGGTGCCAGATGACCTCGACCTTCACGACCGGGAGTGGAAGCGGTGGCGTGAACGGCACCATCGTGGATGGGCTGCCGATCACGTTGAGGAGTCGTCGTGGAGCGAGGGTGGTGAGGTCGCTGGTGACGCACATGCCGACGGCGGCAGAGAACGACGGCACGACGGCCGCGATGTCTCGTCGGAGTCCGCGTTCTTCGAGGAGTTCGTCGATCGGGCCCCGAGCGATCCCTCGGCGCGACGTGACGACGTGGCGGAGGGCAGCGAATCGTGTGGGCGTGATGCGCTTGCCGGCCAGGGGGTGCCCGGCGCGGAGCATCCCGACGAGGTGCTCTTCGACCAGTGGCTGGTGGTGCGTTTCTTCGGTGAGCCCGCCGTAGGAACCGATGGCGAACGAGGCTTCTCCACGTCGGAGGGCTTCGATGTCGTCGGTCGACTCGTTCTCGAAGCGGAGCTGGACGTCTGGGGCTTGCTGGGCGATGATCTCGAGCCAGGGGCCGGCGAGGATCGCGACGATCACCTCGTTCGCCCGGATCGTGTACGTGGCGCGGTGTCGTCGGGGATCGAACTCGGTCGGGCGTTGCAATGTGCGGGCGATCGACTCGAGCGTGCTGTCGAGTTCGGCGAGGAGCTCGGCGCCTCGGGGTGTGATGGCGAGGCTGCGGCCTGCTCGGACCAGCAGCGGGTCGCCGAAGGCGTGGCGGCAGCGGTCGAGCGCCCGACTGGTCGCCGGGACCGACAGATGCAGGCGGGCTGCGGCCCGGGTGACACTTCGCTCGGCCAGCAGCGCCTGTGCGACCGGCAGCAGGTTCAGATCGATGGATTGCACAAGACGCAATGTATATGTTACTGACGTTGCAGTAGACGGCACGACGGATGCTTCGTACCGTGGGCGCATGACATCAACCGAAGCAGTTCCCACAACGACCGAAGCACCCGCCCGACACGTCAACCACGTGTTCTTCATGCTGGTGCGCACCACCCCGACCTGGTTGGCACTGACGCCGACGGAGCGCTTCGCGTTCCTCGGGGAGGTGATCGCACCGATCCTCGGTCGTCATCCCGACGTGTCGATGCGGTTCTTCGACAGCGAGGCCTTCCACGCCGGGTACAGCGACGTGGTCATGTGGGAGACCGAGACGCTCCTGTCGTACCAGGCGATCGTCGAGGAACTCCGAGAGACGTCGTTCTGGGGCCACTACTTCGAGGTCGTCGACATCGTCGCGTCGATCGAGAACGCCTACGCGCACCACTACGCGGTCGACGCCCTGTGACCGCCCGAGTCGACTCCACGATCATCGCAGCCGTGCTCGACCGGTTCCACGCGACCGCAGAAACCAAGGATCGACCGTGATGGAACGAGCCATCCTCGCCAGTGTGAGC
>JBILUM010000608.1:0-2584 GCA_044370995.1 Ilumatobacteraceae bacterium
GGGCGAGCGACAGCGCCTCGATCCAGGTGGCCACCGGGTCGGCGTTGCGTTTGCGCGGGAACTTCACCAGGCGCCCGATGATGCGGCGCACCTCGCCTTCGTCGATCGTGTCGAACCGCTTGGGCCGCGGCGCGAACGGTGGGGTGCCGTTCACGAGCGCGAGTGCGATCGCGTTGAGCGTGCGCACCTGCAGGCCGCGCAGGTCGGGGGTGCGTTCGCGCATCTCCTCCTGGGCCCGCTTGTTGAACGCGACGAGGCTGACCGCTGACGCGGGCAGGCGCCACTGGCGGATGAGATGGCGGGCCCGTTCGGTGAGCACTCGGGTCTTGCCCGACCCGGCGGGCGCGATGATGCGTGCCGCTCCGCCGTCGTGGACGACGGCCGCCAGCTGATCGGGGGCGAGGTCGGCCGTGGTGTCGTTGGGGCCGAAAGGCACGAGCGACCCGTGCTCGACCGCCACCCGGTGCAAGACGGCGACGCCGTCGATCGGGGCCCGCCAGGCAGGCGGCCCGCCGTCGAGCCAGACGGGTGTGCCGTCGGACAGCACGACGTCGGCGGTGCCGTCGGCCACCGGCCGGGCGCCGGCTGCGATCGCCCGGTCGAGCACCCACCAGCGCGTGCCGGTGTCGTCGGTCGCGTCGGTCGCGTCGACGGCATTGGCCGTGAGCAGGTGCTGGAGGGTGACGAGCTGCAACTCGAAGCGAGGGCCGGCCTCGTGCGGTGCCAGGTCGGTGCGCTGGGGCGCGGCCAGCGCCGCCGCCGTGGCCCCGTCGACCTCGATGACCAGGCCGGTGCGATCGATCGCGGCGCGGCGCAGGAGGTCGATCACCGTGTCGGGGTGCCGGAGATCGTCGTCGGTGATGGTGACGCGCGTGGCGTCGTGCCAGGCCGGCGGCGCGGGCACGCCGGGACGGACGACCACGTGACGGCCGAGCGCCGGGTGGCCGCGGCGGGCGGACGCAAGAGTGTCGGGAGACGGCGACGCGGGGGCCGTGACCTGGTCGGCCTCGCTGCGCTCCCAGCAGGCGCGTACGCCCCGGGCATCGGCGTGGCTGCCGCCGCAGTAGACGCAGGAGATGGGCACCCCACGGTTGTAGTCGATGGGTGTGACAGTCGGGGCGCCGTGCTCGTCAGGAACGGCCGGAACGTGAGGTGGTGCGCTGGAAGAGCCGGTTCCCGGTGAACAACAGCACCTCGCTGGCCGTGGGCGCCGCGGCGAGCCGTGTGATCCCCCGCCGGCATCGCAGATCGAGCATGGCACCCCAGAACGGACCGAGTTCGCGGTACGCCTCGAGCTCACGCTGTTGTGCGAGCTTGAACAGCCCGACCGGGTCGCCCACGAGCGTGCGGGTGTGGAACGCCTGCTGGACGAGGCGCTGGTGGGACAGAACCAGGCCGGCCGGGTCCGCGTCGTCGACGACGTTCACGACGAGTTCGTCGGTGGGCGGCACGAGCAGCGGGCTCGAGACGAGCACCCGGAATCCGGCCAACTCGGTGAGCACCGTCACGGTGCCGCTCGAGCGTTCCGCGGCGGCGACGATCCGATCGCCGTCGGTGTACAGGTCGACCACCGCCCCGGCGCGACCGTCGGCGCGGACCGTGGACGCATGGGCGAATCCCATCTCGCGCAACACCTCGGCGATCGCGATGCGCCGTTGCGGATGAGGATCGGTAGCGTTGGCAGCGTCGGCAGCGTCGACCGTGTCCAGGTCGGGTCCGAGCGGTTGCGATGGGATGTCCTCGTTCGGGTCGAGGTCCCAGATGTCGACGGGCGCCAGCGTGGCCACGACCGGACGGTGGGCGAGCAGGTACTCGGGCGGCGACGTGGTGAAGGTCTTGACGAAACCGAACCCGAGCGGGCCGGCCACGAGCACGATGCCGATCCGGACCACGACGACGACGACCGCGGCAGCGACACCGACGCCGGCCGCCAGCGCAGCCGAGTCGAAGTACCACCAGGACCACGGCACGACGACACCGAGCACCATGACCGAGTTGAGCACCAGGTGCCAGGCCACGATGCGTCGTACCTCGTGATGGCACCAGGCGATCGCCGGTTCCCGCGGCGCGGCGAGGTGGTCCGGGCGCTGCTCCATCGGATCAACCATCGGTCACCCCGGTGCCGCGATTGAGCGAAATCCCCCGGCCCACCCGGTCGGGGAGCCCTGATGCGACGGCGGCCGAGGTAGCGTCGGCGGACGTGACGGCAGCCGCTGCGGGTGACGGGTCCGCCCGGTAGGTACGACCCTCCCATGTTCGCGGTCCTGCTCGCTGCCCTGTCGAGCGTCTCCTACGGTGCGTCCGACTTCTCCGGTGCGATGGCCAGCAAGCGCACCGACTCGGCGATCGTCACCGTCGTCGCCCAGTTCGTCAGCCTGATCGCGCTCGCAGGGGTGCTCCTGGTGGTGCCCCCGGACGAGTGGATCGTGCGTGACCTGGCGTGGGGTGCAGCCGGGGGTGTGTGTGTCGCGGTCGCGCTCGTGTGCTTCTACCGGGCGCTGGCGATCGGGCCGATGTCGACGGCGGCGGCCACGACGGCGCTCGTCGGCGCACTCGTCCCGCTGGTCGCCGGGCTTGCGTTCGG
>JBILUM010000607.1:0-2584 GCA_044370995.1 Ilumatobacteraceae bacterium
ACGACGATCTTCGAAGGGACTTCGGATCTGACGATGACCGGCATCCCGCACCCGACTCCGCGGGTACTCCGGGGCTGTCGACCCGGAGTCAGCCTCGTGTCGCGGTGCTCCGGACGAGGCGGTCGCTTTACGGACGAGCGTGACCGAGACGTGTCACTGCGTCGGCAGATCGGTGAACAGTCGTCGTCCCTCGTCGTCGGTGACGTTCAACCCGAAGTCGTCGCGGAGCACGACGCAGAGGTGATCGGCATCGGCGATCTCGGTGTCGTCGTGCCCTTCGGCGCGCAGTACGCGGTACGAGCGGTTTCGGAGCGATCTGATCTCGGTCTCGAAGATGCGCGATGCGACCAGGTTGTTGACGAACACCGCGTTGGGGTGGCGGTGCGAGTAGAAGTGGCCGAGCTCGCAGTCGGCCTGGCCGTACGTGCCGAGATCGAACCGATAGAGCGAGAACGACCCGTCGTCGTGCCGCTGCTGGAGGTGGAACTCGCCGGGTCGTCGTTCGATGACCCGATGGGTCCCGTCGTCGGGCCACAGCTCGGGGGTGCCTGCGCCCGGCTTCGGCATGGCGACCGGAGTTGTCGGACCGGCCGGCCCGAACCCGACGTCGACCACGTAGGTGAGGTCGTCGATGCCGACGTGCGCGATGCGATGGGTGAGCCCGGGAAGGTGGTCGCCGTTGTTGATCACTCGCGCGAGCCGAACGGTCACGTCGTAGCCGAGTTCGCTCAGCACTGCGAACAGCAGGCCGTTGTGTTCGAAGCAGTATCCGCCGCGCCCGCGCACCACGATGCGATCGAACAGCTGCTCGGGCTCGAGCGGCAGCGGGTCGTTCAGGCGGACACCGATGCTGCTGAACGGGAACGCAGCGACGTGCCGGCGGACGATCTGGGTGAGGAGTTCGAGCGTCGGCTCGCCCGCCTCGAGACCGAGGGCACGGAGATGGCGGAGTGCGAGACCTGATTCATCGTTCCCGCTGCCGACGTTGCTGTCGCTGCTCTGTGGCATCGGCTCAGTCTGCACCATTGTCACTGATCGGCTGCTCGAGCACGGGGCGGAGGGTGCCGACGGTCTCGACGATGCCTCGCTCCACCAGACCGTGGTGGTGTGCATCGGGAACGGTCACGGCTCGGGGTCGCGTTCGCGGAGTCGTTGGCCGAGGGGGAACCGCGACGGATCTGGGAGTTCGACGGATCACGAAGCTCCGCCCGCCGGTTGGCCCGCGAGACCCGGTCGTCGGTCGAACGCAACCTCGACCGCCTCGACGAACTCCGCGCCAGGATCCGCTGGCGCTGCCGCAACGACCCCTGGTACCTCGAACTCGAACTCGACGAGCCCAGCACGACGCCTGACGGCGTCGCTGCATGAGCCACGACGCGACCGGCTCGTGCCCGCCGATGCGGCGAACGGGGCAGAGGGGCGGCAGTAGATTCCGGCGATGGCGCAGCGGTTGCTCGACTCCGATCTCACGGCGACGCACTTCGATCCCGAGGCGGTCACCGGGGCGTTGCCCGATCGCTGCGAGATCGTGGTGATCGGCGCGGGCATCGTCGGTTCCAGCGTTGCCTACCACCTCGCCGGTCTCGGCCATCAGGTGCTGGTCGTGGAGCGCCACGCGATCGCCTCCGGCACCAGTTGGCATGCTGCCGGGCTCGTCGTGCGCGGTCGCGGCGCACACGTGCTCACCGACCTCGCCTGCGCCAGCATCGACCTCTACCGCGAACTGCAGGCGGTCACCGGCGTCGACGTGAACCTCGAGCAGCCCGGTTCGCTCACGCTCGCCCGCACGCCCGGTCGTCTCGACGAGCTGCGCTACTCGGCGATGATCGCTCGCCATCACGGCATCCCCGCCGAGATCGTGCCGCCGTCGCGCGTCGCCGAACTCTGTCCGCTCGCCTCGCCCGACGGGCTCGTCGGCGCGCTCCACCAACCCGACGACGGCCATGTGAACCCGGGGCTCACCGCTCAGGCGTTGGCCACAGCGGCCCACGCCCGCGGCGTGCAGTTCCGCGAAGGCCGAACGGTCACCGGTTTCGACGTCGTCGACGGGCGGGTGCGGTCGGTCACCACCACCACCGCCGCGACGGGCGATCCGCACACGATCGAGTGCGAACGGGTGGTGCTGGCCGCCGGCCTGTGGACCCACGACCTCGCCGCGCTCGCCGGCGCTGCCGTGCCCCTCTGGCCCGCCGCCCACGTGCACGTGCAGACCGCCGATCTCGCCCAGCTGTCGGAACCGTCGGGCACCAACCCATCGATGCCGGTGCTGCGCGACCTCGACGGCTACTTCTACGCACGACAGCTGAACCGGCGACTGCTCATCGGCGCGTTCGAACCCGACGGGCAACCGCTCGACCCGCGCTCGCTGGCGGCCGACTTCGCGTTCGGCGAGTTCGACGCCGACTGGGACCACTTCGCCCCGGTGCGACGCCTGGCCGAGGATCGGTTGCCCGTGCTGCGCGGCATCACCTGGGACCGCTTCCTCAACGCCCCGGAGAGCTTCACGCCCGACGCCAACTTCTGCCTCGGCGAGACCGCCGAGGTGGCCGGACTGTTCGTCGCCGCCGGCTTCAACAGCCAGGGG
>JBILUM010000609.1:0-2582 GCA_044370995.1 Ilumatobacteraceae bacterium
CGGGTCGTCGATGTGGCGGGGGAGCGAGACCGGTTCGGGCTCGTCGGCCGACGTGAGCTCGATGCGATCGTCGGCCTCGAACCGGATGTCGGTCCAGCGGTCGACCGCCATCGGGAACACCAGTCCGCCGGTGTAGTCGGTGTGGTCGCCGATCAGGTTGACACGGCCCGGCGCGCGGGCGATCCGCACGGTCACGACAACCCCAGGGCCACGCTCAGCCGTTCGATCGCATCGAGGTCGAAGGGTGCGCGCAGGGCGATGTTCACCTGGTCGGCGCCGGCGTCGACGTATCGGCCGATCGTGTCGAGCACCTGATCGTCGGTGCCGGTGAGCACGCCGGGTCGGACGAACTCGGCGATCGCGCCGAACTGCTGCTGCAGGCTCGCCTCGTTGAACGCGAGGCCGGTGTTGATCGCGCGCTTGATCTCCGCAGGGTCGCGACCCACATCGGCACAGTGCTGGTCGAGCACGGCGTTCTTGCGGGCGAACTCGTCGGGCGAGATGAACGGCACGTTCCATCCGTCGGCATGGCGCGCGGCGATCCTCAGCGTGCGCTTCTCGCCGCCGCCGCCGATCCAGATCGGCAGCTTGGACTGCAGCGGCCGCGGTTCGTTGCGCGCCTCGGTGAGGGTGAAGTGCTGCCCGTCGAAGGTGGTGACGTCGTCGTGCAGCAGCCCGCGGAGACATTGGATGCCCTCCTCGAGCTGGTCCATGCGGGTCTTCACGTCGGGGAACGGGATGCCATAGGCCTGGTACTCGACCTGGGCCCAGCCGGCGCCGATGCCCATGTCGGCGCGCCCGCCGGACAGCTGGTCGATCGCGGTGATGGCCTTGGCCAACACCGCCGGATGGCGGTAGCCCACCGAGTACACGAGCGAGCCGCAGCGCACCTTGGTGGTGCTGCATGCGAGCGCTGCGTGCATCGCGACTGCTTCGAGGCAGGCGGCGTCGTCGGGTCGTCCGGTGGCCCCGTAGAAGTGGTCCCAGATCGAGATCCACCCGTACCCCAGGTCTTCGATGCGGCGCCACACCGAGCGGAGCTCGTCCGCCGTGGTGTGCTGCAGGCCGGCGTGCACTCCGAACACGGTCATGTCGGCCGACGGTAGTCTGCCCCGATGCCTCGCGCTCTCGTTGCCACCGGAATGGAACTCGAATACGACTCCTTCGGGAGCCCCGACGATCCCACGCTGCTGCTGGTGATGGGCTTCACGGCCCAGATGATCCAGTGGGACGAGAGGTTCTGTCAGCTGCTCGCCGACGCCGGTCTTCACGTCGTCAGGTTCGACAACCGCGACTGCGGACTCAGTTCCAAGCTCGACGGCGTCACCGTCGACGTCGGCGCGGTGATGGCCGCAGCGTTCTCGGGCGGCGAACTGCCGCCGGTGCCCTACACCCTGTCCGACATGGCGGCCGACGCGATCGGTCTGCTCGACCACCTCGGCGTCGAGCGCGCCCACATCATGGGCGCGTCGATGGGCGGCATGATCGTGCAGACGATGGCGATCGAGCACCCGACCCGGGTGCGCAGCCTCACCTCGGTGATGAGCACCACCGGCGATCCGACCGTGGGACAGGCCGCACCGGAGGTGCTCGGCGTGCTGCTGTCGCCGCCTGCGACCACCCGCGAGGCGTACATCGAGGACGCCCCGAAGTGGATGGCGTGGCAGTCGAAGAAGCACCGCGACGCCGATCGCACGAAGGCGCTCGCTGCGGTCGGGTACGACCGGTCGAACTACGGCGAGGGCGGTCCGCGCCAGATGGCCGCGATCGTGTCGAGCGGCGACCGCACCGAGCGGCTGCGCCAGGTCGACGTGCCCACGTTGGTGATCCATGGTCGCGACGACACCCTGATCACGCCCAGCGGTGGCTTCGCGACCGCCGAGGCGATCCCCGGCGCCCACCTGCTCTACCTGGCAGACATGGGTCACGACATCCCCGAGCCGTTGTGGCCGCGGTTCGTCGACGCCGTCGTCACCCACATCCGCCTCGCCTGACCCACCGCCTCTCGGTGCCGCAGGGCGGGGGCGCGCCGACTAGAAACTCGGCATGGCTGGACCGCTCACTGGATATCGGATCATCGAGATCGCGGGCATCGGCCCCGGTCCCTTCGCGGCGATGCTGCTCGCCGACATGGGCGCCGAGGTCATCCGCGTCGAGCGCGCCCAATCGGTGCGCGGCCCGGCGCCCGACACGCCGCACTTCGACGTGATGCTCCGCGGTCGCCGCAACATCGCGATCGACCTCAAGCACCCCGACGGCGTGGCGACACTGCTCGATCTCGTCGCGGGCGCCGACGCTCTCGTCGAGGGGTTCCGGCCGGGCGTGATGGAGCGCCTCGGCATCGGCCCCGACGTGTGCCTGGCCCGCAACCCCAAGCTCGTCTTCGGCCGGATGACCGGTTGGGGCCAGGAGGGCATGTACGCCCAGGCGGCCGGCCACGACATCAACTACATCTCGCTCGCGGGCGCGCTGGCGCACTTCGGTCGCCGGGGCGAGGCCCCCGTGCCGCCGCTCAACATGGTCGGTGACTTCGGCGGCGGCGGCATGTTCCTCGCCTACGGCGTCGTGTGCGCCCTGCTCGA
>JBILUM010000611.1:0-2575 GCA_044370995.1 Ilumatobacteraceae bacterium
TAGACGGTGCTGACCCCCGACGCCTGGTAGAGGGCGAGCAGGCACGGCACTGCCGGATTCGACGGGTCGCAGACCTGTGCGCCGGTCAGGTCTCCGACCTCGTAGGTCATCGCTCGTGCGGGAAGACCCAGCAGGGTCGTGTCGGTGATCGTCCCTGTCGTGACGCCGGGAAGCGCTGCGAACCAGGCGAGGACGTCCTCTGGCACATCGTCGGTC
This sequence comes from Ilumatobacteraceae bacterium, assembly GCA_044370995.1. GTDB lineage: Bacteria > Actinomycetota > Acidimicrobiia > Acidimicrobiales > Ilumatobacteraceae > VFMC01. The sequence continues at coordinate 217 of JBILUM010000611.1, forward strand.
GCCTGCACGAGCGCCGCGTCGTCGAACACGAAGGCGCCGAACGGGTCGCGGTACACCCGAGCGGTGGAGAGGTCGTTGAACACGACCAACGACTGGTCGCCGTCGGCCTCGTAAGCGACGCCGAACAGCCCCGGCAGGCTGGCCGCCCAACGCGCCCGTTGAGTCGCCGTGAACTCGAGGGCCACGCCGAGCGCCACGGTGTCGGTGACATACCGCCTGCCCTCGATGAGGATCTTCGTCTGATCCAGGACCTTCGGGGCATCGGCCACCGCCGTGGTGGACACTTCCGTCGTCGGCGCCGCAGTCGTGGTCGGCGGATCCGTCGTCGTGGCCACCGGTGGCTCGGTCGTCGTCGCAGCAGCGGTCGACGGTTCCTCTGTGACGGGTGCGCTCGAATCGTCTCCATCACCGCACGCCGCCAGCAAGGCGAGGCCGGCGACGGCCACCGCCGCCGTGAGGGCCGCGGGTCGACCGCGTCGACGGGTTCGGTTCTGACGATCCGGTGCGGACGTCGGTGCTGTCATGGTGTCTCCCTTGGGTCGACGATCGGATCGATCGACTGGACGGACTGGACGGGTTGGAGGGTCTGGCGGGGTTGCAGGGACGCGACGAGTGCACGCACCTCGTTCACGGCGACTTCCCATCGCGGAGAGACGGCGGCAGCAACGACGACCACGACGGTCCCGTCGACATCGGCGGCGGTCAGTTCGAGTGTCACGCCCGTGCCGAGTGTGCGGGCGAGCGTCGGCGAGTACTGCACGGTGCACGGTGCCGTGACCGAGCCCGTCACCCGAACCGCAGCCGCCCCGAGCAGCGTCGTGGGTTCCGGTGCACCGAGGTCGGCGGCACCAGCGCACACCGCGGCGAGGGTCTCCAGCGGTGAACCCGGGAACACCCCGGCCGTCACGGCCACCTCCGGACCGCCGGTCGTCTGGTAGAGGTTGACCACCGTCGGCGTCAGCAGGTCGCGTGTCCATGTCGTGGTCGTCGCGAACGAAAAGGGCACTGCGAACGACGTCACCTCGTAGCGCGCCGGCGGCAGCTCGCCTCGCGTCGGGAACGCGCCTGTCGTCGTCTCGTCGGCCGCAGTCGTCAGCTGCGAGGTCGATGGCGTCGGCGCCGCAGTGGTCGTCGACTGCATCGTGACCGTCGGTGGGGCGACCGGCTCGGCGCGGTCGATCCCATCGCGCGCAACGGCCCATGTCCCCATCACGACGACGAACGCCGCCGCCCACCAGGCCACGCTCGTCGGCCTGCGCATCGATCGAGGCTCTTCGAACGGCAGCGCGCGCGCTGTCGGCCGCTCGCCGTCGGGGCCGCCGTGACCGAGCTCGCGAAGCAAGAGCTGCTCCAGTTCTTCGACGAACTGGGGGCCCGGCGCGATGTTGATGTCGCTGTATCGGTTCACCGACGCATCCCCTTCGTTCCGCGCAACTCGGCCCGCGCCCGGGCGAGCAGCGAATAGGTGGCGGGCAGGCTCCGACCGATGTCGCGGGCAATGGTCTCCACCGGGAGCTCATCGACGTAGCGCATCATCAGCACCGCGCGGTGGATCGGGTCGAGTTCGACGACGAGATCGAGCACATCGCTCCGCAACGGTGCGACGTCGACCGTCATCCCACTCGACGCGAGGCGCAGGCGCCGGCTGTGCCTCGCCTCGCGACGCATGTGGTCGAGGAACCTGTTCCGGGCAACGGTCACCAGCCAACGTCCGTCGGCCGCAGCGGTGTTGCCTCGCTTCAGCTCGCGAGCGAGCGCGATGAACGTCTCCTGGGTGAGGTCTTCCGCCGTTGCGACGTCGCCACCCGCCAGCCTCAGCACGTAGCCGTACACGGAGCTGACCTCCCGGCGATAGAAGCGCGAGAATCCGACCGGGGACAGAACGTCGTCCTGGGCCGCCTCCGTGCGCATCACCCCCATACAACGCCGTCGGACCAGGCGATTCGTCGCGCCGCGCGAACAAGATCGTGCGCCGTGAGCCACGAACCGCTGGACGGCCGGATCGTGGACGACAGGGACCGAGGCACTCTCAGATCCTCGCGCGCACGGCAACGGCACGGTTCGGCCTCGCCACCGGGCGCAGCGGACCCATGCACCGACCGGATCATGGGCCGACGCCGGCTTTGATGTCACACCCTGTTGCGAGGATGGGGGCGTGAACGTCGGGGCGGACACACACGAACAGGTCGACGCGATGTTGCGCGGCATCGATGTCGCGGTGCTGTTGCGTCATGTCACCGACCGGCTGCTCGAACGCGGGGCCGAGGGCGCCGACGGCCTCGACGACGGCTCGCTGCACGAGACGGTGGTGGTCGTGCATCGAGAGCGGTCACGGCTCGGGGTGGCGTTCGCGGAGCTG
>JBILUM010000086.1:0-7567 GCA_044370995.1 Ilumatobacteraceae bacterium
CGATCAGGTGCAGCGCAACATCATCGGCGAGCGGGTGCTCGGACTCCCCAAGGAGCCCAACAACGACCGCACCATGACCTGGAGCGAGCTCCCGAAGAACGGCTGAGACCGATCCGACGATCGGTCCGAGGTCAGCCCACCACCCGGTCGGCGAGGCCGACACGGCTGCGGCCGGCGCGCTTGGCCACGTACATCGCGCGGTCCGCCTCGATCAGCAACCCGTCGGCATCGGCGAGGTCGCCGTCTTGATGGGCGACGCCGACGCTCACACCGAGCTGCACGGTCACCTCCCCCACCGACAGCGGTGACCGGATCGCGTCGATGATGCGCTGGGCGATCCGCACTGCCGTCCCCTCGTCGGTCCCTGGGCACAGCAGGACGAACTCGTCGCCACCGGTCCGGGCGATCGTGTCGGTCGGCCGGGTGAGCCGGCGCAGCCGGGCAGCGACCAAACGCAGCACCTCGTCACCCGCCGTGTGGCCGTGGGTGTCGTTCACATGTTTGAAACCATCGAGATCGAGCAGCATCACCGACACGTGACCGAAGCGGTCGTCATGGGCGACCGCCGCCTCGAGCTGGCGCTGCAGGAGGATCCGGTTGCCCAGCCCGGTCAGCGGGTCGTGCAGTGCCTGATGCTGCAGTTCGGCTTCCAGCCGCTTGCGATCGGTGATGTCGCGCAGACTGGCCCGGAACTCCACCGTCTCGCCGGTCTCGGGGTCGCGCACGGCCGAGGTGGAGTTGGCGACCCACATCCAGGTGCCGTCGTCTCGGCGGATGCGCATCTCCGACACCGCCCACCCGTGGTCGAGGATCCGCGGCACGTTCGCCCATGCCAACGGACGGTCGTCGGGGTGGATCATCTCGACGGCAGCTGTGCCCACCAGATCGTTCGGCGAGAAGCCGACGAGCGTGACCGACGAGGGTGAGACGTAGCGGAGCAGACCGTCGAGGCCGACGAGGATGACGAGGTCGGCCGCGGTCTCCGACAGCAGCCGGAAACGTGCCTCGCTGGTCCGCAACGCCTCGTCGAGCCGGGAGCGTTCGAGGACGTGGGCGATCGTCTCGGTCACGATGCGCAGGAACGTGATCTCGTCCTCGGACCAGCTGCGAGGCGCCGACGCCATCGACACCCCGAACACGCCCATCAGCTCGCCTGCGGCGGTCATCGGGATCGCCAGGACACCGGCCTCGGGCCCCATCACCTCACGCTTCTGGACCGCCCAGGTCTCGTCGCTCGAACGGGCGTTCTCCATCACGACCGGCTCGTTGGCGCGCAGGCGTTCCAGCCACGCCGGCACGCTTGCGGACGGCACCGTGATCCCGGCGTGCGTGCTGCGCAGTTCCTCGTCGCGCACCCAATCACCGAGGTTCGACAACACGCCGCGCGATTCGTCGAACTGGTCGACGTACACCAGGTCGACATCGAGCAATGCGGCGACCCTCGCGCACACCTCGGGCAGGTGCCCGATGAACTCGATCGCGTCGACGTCGAGTGCGTGCTGGGCCACGTCGAAGGCGTACCGGAGCAGCCCGACCCAGCGATCCGCTGCCGCATCGTCGTCGATACGAGCGGTGACGTCGCGACATGTCAGCACGCGCCCGCCGGCGATCGGATCGCGCAGGTCGCCGCTGGAGATCTCCCACCAGCGGAACGTCCCGTCCGACGCCCGCAGCCGCAGCACCGTGATCGGCGTCTCGACGCCGTCGTGCAGCGTGGTCAACCGGTCTGCCGCCATCGCGAGATCATCGGGATGGATGTAGTCAGCGACGTTGCGGCCGACCATCTCCTCCGGCTCGTAGCCGAGCGCTCGCCGAACCGAACCGTTCGCGTACCAGAGTGTGCCGTGATCGTCGACGACCACGACGACGTCGTGCGACCCGTCGAGCAGAGCAGCCAGGCGCGCCTCGCTCTTGCGGAGCGACGCCTCCACCTGCTCGCGGGCGATGAGCGCGGACACCGTCTCCGCGATGCGCTTCACGAGCGCCACCTCGTCGGGGCGCCACACACGGGGCGCTGTCGCCATCGACACGCCGAGGTTGCCGAGGCATCGACCACCGGACACCAGCGGCACGTTCAGACCGGCCCGGTCGGGCACGGGGAACGACCGCCATTCGTCGACCCAGGCACCCTCGTGGTCATCGATGTCGTCGACCACGAGCGGCTCCAACGTGTGGTACCTGGCGACGAGCGCAGGAAGGCGCTCATCGTGCTCGGGGAGCTGATAGCCGGACTCCGAGTCGACGATCGACCAGCCGGCGATGTTGCGGATGTATTCGTCGTCGAGCAACGCGGCGAACGCCGCGTCGGTGCCCAGCGTGCGACCGAGCAGCTCGAGGTGACCGTTGAGTCCCTCGAACACATCGTCGGGACGCACCTCCAGCGCCCACTGGGAGAGCTCGAGCACCACCCGTTCGAACTCGACCTGTCGGGACGCGACCTCCTCGGCCTCGTGGCGCGTGCTCATGTCGCGAAGCGAGATCATGTAGCCGCCGACGACGGGGTCCTCGATGTCGGAGCTGTCGACGTCGAACCACACCGGCACACCGTCGAAACGGGTCAGCCGCAACTCCACCGGCGGCGGGTTCACGCCCGACACCTGAGCGGCGAACGCCGTGATCGCGAGCTCGCGGTCGTCGGCGTGCACGAGGCCGAGGAAGTGCTGGTCGATCATCGTCTCGGGCGGATACCCGAGCACGATCTCGACGCGCTTGTTCGCGTACCTGATCCAGCCGTCCCGGTCGATCACCAGCAGCAGGTCGTTGACGCTCGCAAGCATCGCACCGAGACGGGTCTCGCTGGCCCGGAGCGCCTCGGCATCGCGCTGGCGGGCGAGCAGGTTGGCGAGGGTGTCGGCCACCTGTTGGAGCGTGTCGACCTCGTTGTCGGACCAGGTGTGCTGCGGATCGCAGTTGGCCAGTCCGAGCACCCCGATGAGCACGCCGCCGACGCGGAGCGGCGCCACCATGCCCGGTCCGACATCGTCGCCGGGGAACGCTTCGCGCAGCTCGCGCCCCCACGGCGTCGAACCCGTGCGCTGGAAGTGCATCACGCCGGCGGATCTCTGCAGCAGCGCAACCCAGTTCGCAAGGCGATCGAGCGGCACCTCGGCAGGCACCCCGCCGAGATTGACGACGCGGCCGCTGCGCCAGCCACCTGAGGGACGCAGTACCTGTCGATCCACGTCGATCGAGTCGACGAACGCCAGGTCGGCACGCAGCGTGACACCGAGCTCGGCCATGAGCGCGTCGATGTTCGCGAAGAACTCCCCGCGGTCGCTGTCGAGCGCCGCCTGCGCGACGCGCGCCGCGAAGTCGTCGAGCTCTCGGCGTCGACGAGCGGCTTCGGCGACCCGGTTCTCCTCGGTGATGTCTCGCGACACGCAGGCGAAGAACCGCACTCCTGGACGGAGTGGATCGTCGACGTACTGCACGTCGGCGAGGACCTCGGTGCGAGCCCCGGTGGTGCGATCGACGAACACGCTCTCGCCCTGCCACGCGCGTTCCTCGAGCAACGCCGGCAACACCACATCGACGATCTGTGCCCGCTGCATCTCGGTGAAGGCCGTCGCGGTGGTGATGCCGTCGAGCGGGTCGTCGAGTCCGAGACCGAGAGCACGGCGTTGGGCGGCGTTCGCGTACACGAGCTTGCCGCCACGCTCGGCGATGAACACGAGCGAGGTCGTCTGCTCGATCAACCCTTGGAACCGACGACGGTCGTTCTCCGCCTCACGCCGTTGGGTGAGGTCGCGGCGCACGTGCAGCCAGTGGGTGTGCGTACCACGCTCATCCGCGATCGGGCTGACCGTGACCTCGCAGAGGAAGGTCGAACCGTCCGCCCGTCGGCTGGGGATCTCGCTCGTCGCCGCCTTGCCCGACCGGCGGACGTCGGCGAACCACTGGAGTACCTCGTCGGCCACGTCGTCGGGCAGCAGCGACGCGACCGTCCTACCCAACACCTCGCGAGACCGCAGACCGGTCTCGTCCTCGAAAGCCGCGTTGACGTACACGATCGGTGGGCTCACCTCGTCGCCACCGACGGCAGCGGTGACCAGCACCGCGTCGTGGGCGGTGTCGAGCGCCGCCATCAGCAGGCGCGCCCGCGGCGACCCGAACCCCGGGAGTTCGTCCGCGAGGTGCACCAGCGGGTCAGGCTCCGCGGATGGCGGCGTCGCACCGCACCACGGCAGGCTCAACGAGGCCTGGATGTCGGCCGGGGGCACCGGCCGGCCGAAGTGGTAACCCTGTGCGTGGTCGGCCCCCATACGTACGAGCGCCGTCGCCTGGCGGACGTCCTCGATGCCCTCGGCGACCACCCGGAGCCCGAGCGCGTGCGACAGGTCGATCACCGCCTCGACGATCGCCTCGTCGGTCAAGGAGTCACCGATCCCGGCGACGAACGACCGATCGATCTTCACGGCCGTGACCGGCAGTCGGCGCAGGTACGACAGCGACGAATACCCGGTCCCGAAGTCGTCGAGCGCGATCTCGAACCCGAGCTGACGGAGCGACATCAGAGCACCGGTCGCAGCCGCGAGGTCTTCGAGCAAGCTCGACTCGGTCACCTCGAACCCGATGCAGCGCGGGGTGATCCGGCCCAGGCGGAGAGCAGCGTTGATCCGCTCGCGGAGGTGCTCACCGTCGGTGAGTTGCTGCGCAGCGAGGTTCACCCAGACCCTCATCGGTGCGCCGTCGCGGAGCTCCCGCCACTTCTCGGCGAGGTCGATCGCCGCGTCGACCACCCAGTCGCCGAGTGCGGTCATCAACCCTGCAGCTTCGGCGTAGGGCAGGAACGCGGCTGGCGCGAGCAGTCCGTCCGTCGGGTGCTGCCAGCGCACCAACGCCTCCACGCCGATCACCCGACCGTCACGGAGATCGATCTCGGGCTGGACGAACAGGCGTAGCTCGTCCTCGGCGATCGCACGTCGGAGGCCGTCCTCGATCCGCTGGCGGCGGACCGCCTGCTCCCCGAGGGAGTACTCGTAGCCGACCACGGTGCCCGGAGCCGTCGTCTTCGCTCGTCGACATGCGAGGTAGGCGTGTTCCATCAGGTCGATGGGCGTGTCGTGCTCGCCCCGCCAGGAGATGCCGGCGCTGGCGCGGACCGTCACCAGCACGGTCTGCTCGGCGCCCTCCAGCACGATCGGTGCGGCCACGGCGTGCAACATGCGCTCCGCGATCGACGTGGTGAGCCACCAGTCGGCGTCGGGAATGATCGCGACGAACGCGTCGCCGTCGGTCGAGCTGATGACAGAGCCCGCCGGGAGACACCCCGCCAACCGGGGTCCGAGCATCGCCAGCACCCGGTCGCCGACGTGGTGGCCCCACTGGGTGTTGACCTGGTGGAAGCGGTCGAGGTCGAGGTGTACGACCCCGGTGCTGCGGGTGGATCGTTGCAGTTCGTCGAGGGTCTGCATCGCCTCGGGGCGCGCCACGAACACGCCTGCGGTGGGCGTGTCCGAGGATGCGGCTCTGCCGGGTGTCGCTGAGCGGATGACGTGCATGTCCGAGGTCGGCTCTCCTTGCCGCCCCTGACCGTCCGTCGACGGGCACGCCATGCCACATGCCAGCGGATCGGGTCCGCATCGGCCGGTTCCGGCCGGGTCCGACGTCAGACGATGTTGTCGCGGACCTCGGCGAGCAGGGCGAGGTGGTCGTCGACCCCTGCGCACGGGCGACCCGTGGCCCCGAGCATCGAGCTCGTCATGGTGCTGACGGCCAGGTGCGTGCCACCCTCGGCCCGCCAGCCGGCCGCCTCCACCGCGACGGCGTCGACGCCCTTGCCGGCGTGCAGGATCGCCTCCGTGGGGAACGTCGCCGGGTCGCGGCCGGCCTCGACCAGGAGTTCGACCAGGCGGCGTCGGGCCGTCACGATGCGCGGGCCGGCCGTGCCGAACGAGAAGCCCTGACCGAGGCGGGCCGCCCGGGCGAGGGCACCTTCGGCCGACCCGCCGAACCACAGCGGCAGCGGACGAGGCGATCGCGGCGACAGACCGGCGCGGTCGATGCGGTGCCACCTGCCCTCGAAGTCGACGATCGCCTCGTCCCAGAGCCGGCGCAGCACCTCGACCTGCTCGTCGAGCCGACGGGCACGGGTGCGGAAGTCGGTGCCCAGGGCCTCGTACTCGACATAGTTCCAGCCGGTGCCGACGCCGAGGACGAGCCGGCCGTTCGACAGCAGGTCGATCTCGATCGCCTGCTTGGCGACGAGCGCCACCTGACGTTGGGGCAGGACGAGCACGCCGGTCATCAGCTCGACGTGCCGGGTGACGGCGGCGAGGAAGCCGAACAGGACCAGGGGTTCGTGGAACGGGTCGCGCTCGCTGTACGGCCCCCACAGGGTCGGCTCACGGCCCTCGTGCACGGCGCCGAGCACATGGTCGTAGGCCATGATCCGCGAGTACCCGAGCGCTTCGACGCCCTCCGCCCAGGCGCGGACGGCACCGACGTCGGGACCGATCTCGGTGGTGGGGAACACGGCCGTGAGCTGCATCGGCTCACGATGCCAGGTCGCGCCCGCCTCCCTGTGGTCGAACGTGCCCGTCGGGTGGTCGAAGCGCCGCGGACGCCCGATCAGGCCGGAGCGACGACGGTGATGACCACGACCGAACCCTCGACCAGCGGCGTGCCGGGCTCGGGCAGCTGCACCACGATCGTGCCGGCCTGGACCGGATCGCCGGCCTCGGTCTCGGCGCCGTCGACGGTCTGCACCACCAGCTCCATGCTCTGCTGGCGCACGAACTCCTCGACCGCCACCTGCTGCTGGCCGATCCAGTCGGGGGTCGCCACCACCGCATCGGTGATCCCGCCCAGCTCGGCCTCGAGCTCGGCCACCCGCTGTACGAGCTGGTCTCGCTCCACGACCAGTGCATCGCGTTCGGCGGCGAGTGCCTGACCGTCGGCACCGGCCTGCTCGACCTGGGCGGTGAGGTCGGCGACCTGGGCCTCGGCCGTCGCCAGGCGGGCCGTGGTGTCGTCGAGCCGGGCCTGCAGATCGATGATGATCGCCCCCTGATCACCGCCTCCGGCGAGGTCGGCCACCTGGGCCTCGAGCTCCGCGATACGGGCGTCCGCGGCAGCGAGGGCATCCGCATCGGCGCCGTCGCCGTCGGAACGTGCCGACGACCACAGCATGGCGAAGACCACGGCGACGACGGCCAGCGCGGCCGCGACCCCGGCGAGCAGGGGCTTGCCGTACTGCTCGCCGAAGCTTCGCCGCCGGGCGACGTCGACGAGCAGCACCGAACCCGCCGGCGCGACGGATCCGGCCGCCGGCACCTGACGGAGCACGAACCCCTCCGGTTGGTCCTTCGTCGCCGGAGGGACGTCCTTCACGTGCACGGTCCAGTCGGCGGATGCCGCATATGCACGAGCCGCCTCCACTCGCTGACCGACGAGCTGGGGCACCTGCGCCCCACCTCGTGCACCTGGCGTGTACGTGTCGATCGGGTCGTATCCCATGTCGGCGTCTCCTCGGGCGTGCGGCTGGCCGGCCCGTGTGCCGGAGCGTAGTCAGCGTGGACATCGAACGGTCGTCACCGGCAGCGCTCGATCACCACGCGGCCGGGCG
>JBILUM010000612.1:0-2561 GCA_044370995.1 Ilumatobacteraceae bacterium
CGGGCACGTTCTTCGATGCCCAGGTGCACACGCCCGACGGCCTCGTCGACTGCTGCCCGCCCGGCTTCTCGACGGCCATCGATCGCTGCCACCGCCTGTTCGCCGAGACCCGCCAGGAGGTGAGCGACGGGCGGCTGCGGTTGATCCATCGTCGCGACGCGTGGATGCACAACTCGTGGTTCGCCAACGTGGCGCGGATGAAGCGCGGTGGCCGCACCACCAACCCATTGAGCATGCACCCCGACGACGCGGTGCGTCTCGGGCTCGCCGACGGCACCCCCGTCGTCGTGAGCAACGAGCACGGTCAGGTCGCCACGGTCGTCGAGGTCGACGACGCGCTCATGCCCGGTGTGGTGTCGATGGTGCACGGATGGGGACACGCCGTCAGCCCGCGGTTGCGCGTCGCCCACGAGCACCCTGGCGCGAACCCGAACGAACTCCTGCCGATCGGCGACGGCAGCTTCGAGCCGCTGTCGAGCCAGGCGCACATGACCGGCATCGTCGTCGACGTGCGCGCCGTCGAGCCGGTGCTGATCGGCGAGCCGGTCGGCTGACGTCGGCTGGCCCGAGCCGGTCGGCAGACCTCGGCGGCTGTCGTCAGCCGACGGCGATGCGACGCACCGCGGCCGCCAGCGCCTGACGCAACTGGTCGAGCGTGAACGGCTTGGTCATGAAGTCGTCCATGCCGGCGTCGAGACACGCCCCACGATCGGCGGCGAACGCGTTCGCGGTGAGGGCCACGATCACCGGCCGAGGATCGAGCGGCAACGTCCGGATGATGCTCGTCGCCTCGAGTCCGTCCATCTCGGGCATCTGCATGTCCATGAGGATCACGTCGTAGCCGCCGTCGCGGGCGGCGTCGACCGCCTCGCGCCCGTCGACGGCGAGGTCGATCTGGAGCCCGAGCCGAGCGAGCAGTGCGACGGCCACCTTGCGGTTGACGACGTTGTCCTCGGCGACGAGCACCCGCAGGGCGGCGATCGCAGCATCGTCGACCGCCGCAGCGAGCTCGTCGGTGTGCGGCGAGTCGCCACCGGGCTCGAGGAACAGCCGCAGGCTGAACACGCTGCCGATGCCCGCGTCCGAGCGCACCTGCACGTTGCCGCCCATCATCTGCGCCAGGCGCTCGCTGATCGCCAACCCGAGGCCGGTGCCACCGAATCGGCGGGTGGTGGACGCGTCCGCCTGCGTGAACGCCTGGAACAACCGGCCCAGCCGCTCGCGCGGGATGCCGATGCCGGTGTCGATCACGTCGATCACCACCGTCACCACGTCGTGGTCGCGCTCGGTACGGGCATGCACCGCGACCGAACCGACATGGGTGAACTTCACGGCGTTCGACACCAGGTTCGACACGATCTGCCGGATCCGCACACGGTCGCCGCGAACCACCCTGGTGGTCACCTCGTCGAGCTCGAGGTCGAGCGCGACCCCCTTGGCGAGTGCGAGCGGGCGGTACAGACGAGCGACGTGGTCGAGCTCGGCCGCAAGGTCGACATCGCCGACCTCGAGCTCGAGCTTGTTCGCCTCCACCTTCGAGAAGTCGAGGATGTCGTTGATGATCACGAGCAGCGTGTCTCCGCTGGCGCGGATCGTGGCCACCTGCTGGCGCTGCTCCTCGTCGAGGGGCGAGGAGGCCAGCAGCTCGGCCATGCCCAGCACGCCGATCAGCGGTGTGCGGATCTCGTGGCTCATCATCGCCAGGAAGTCGCTCTTGGCCCGCCCCGCATCCTCGGCCCGGTCCCGCGCCTCCGCGAGCTGGCTGGTGCGGACCACCACCTGCTCCTCGAGCGAGCGGGCGAGGGCGCGCAGCGACTCGCTGGCCTCGTACAGCTCGAGGCTCTTCACCTCGAGCATCCGCTCCGCCTGCACGCGAGCCTCGCGCTCGCGCGCGATGCGACGCTCCAGCCGGGCGATGCGTTCGAGCGCGCCGTCGAAGCCGAGGGGCTCGGTCATCGGATCGCTACACCGGCGTCCGCATGAGGTGGAAGGCCACGCCGTCGTCGAGGGCGGACCGCGTGACCTGCACGTCCTCACCGAAGTGCTCGATGCACCCGGCGATCAGGCCGGCAGCGAGATCGTCGAAGTGTCGGGGCGAGCGGTACACGAACTCCATCGACCCCTCGACCGGGAACGTGCTCTCGAACCGGGGCAGCTCGGCATCGGGGTAGAGCTTGCGCACCTCGACGTGGATGACGTCCTCGATGCTCGCGAGGAACGAGAACGAGTCGGGCACACCCTCGAAGAACGCCGGATAGATCTCGTGGAACCGGCCGAACAGGTGCCGGCCGAAGGCGTGGAGCAGGTCGGCCACCGGCGCCCCGGTCCGCGCTGACAGCTCGACCACCATCGCGACGATCTCGCGATGGTCGTAGGGGCCGACCGCGGTGTAGGCACCACCGGACGCAGGATCGGTCGCGTCGATCAGATCGTCGACCATGTCGGCCGAGAACCCCTGCTCGACCATGCCGAAGAACTCGGTGAACACCACACCCTTCATCGACGTCGCCCTCCCTCGTTGCGCGGCGCTGTCGGCACCGCTGGACCATCGAAGGACCGTC